>JBBROR010000203.1:0-6162 GCA_038229175.1 Acetobacterales bacterium
CCAATGTCGGATGACGAGATGAACACGCTGCTGGCCGAGCAGGCGGAGCTGCAGGAGATCATCGACAGCCAGGACGGGTGGGAGCTCGATCGGCGCATTGAGATTGCGCTGGATGCGCTGCGGTGCCCGCCGCCGGACAGTTCGATTGAGAAACTTTCAGGCGGTGAGCGCCGGCGCGTCGCGTTGTGTCGGCTGCTGCTGGAAAAGCCGGACCTGCTGCTGCTGGATGAGCCGACCAACCATTTGGACGCTGAGTCGGTGGCCTGGCTGGAGAAGACGCTGCGCGATTTTACCGGCTGCGTGATCGTGGTGACCCATGATCGCTACTTCCTGGAGAACGTGACGAATTGGATTCTGGAGCTTGAGCGGGGCCGTGGGTATCCGTTCGAGGGGAATTATTCTTCCTGGTTGGACCAGAAGCGCAAGCGGTTGCAGGTGGAGGAGAAGGAAGAAACCTCCCGCATGCGGGCACTGGCTGCGGAATCGGAGTGGATTCAATCCAGCCCGAAGGCGCGGCAGAGCAAATCCAAGGCGCGGATTCAGAAATACGAGGAGATGCTGCAGAAATCCAACGAGCAGCAAATGGGTGTGGCGGAGATCGTCATTCCACCCGGGCCGCGTTTGGGTGGGACCGTGATCGTGGCCGACAAACTGCGTAAAAGCTTTGGCAATCGGCTGTTGATCGACGATCTGAATTTTAAACTGCCGCCGGGTGGGATTGTGGGGGTTATCGGGCCGAACGGCGCGGGAAAGACCACGATGTTCCGCATGATCACCGGCGAGGAGACGCCGGAGGGCGGGACTCTGACAGTGGGTGAAACCGTAAAACTTGGCTATGTCGATCAGAGCCGTGACAGCCTCGATCCGGACAAGACGGTTTGGGAGGAGATTTCGGGCGGCACCGACGTGATCCATCTGGGCAAGCGCACGGTGGCGAGCCGGGCGTATGTGGGGGCGTTCAACTTCAAGGGCTCGGACCAGCAGAAGCGGGTTGGCATCCTGTCGGGTGGTGAGCGCAACCGGGTGCATCTGGCGAAGATGCTGAAGTCTGAGAGCAACGTGATCTTGCTCGACGAGCCGACCAACGACCTGGACGTGGACACGTTGCGGGCGCTGGAGGATGCGTTGGAGGAGTTTGCCGGCTGTGCGGTGATCATCAGCCATGATCGCTGGTTCCTGGACCGGCTGGCCACGCATATTCTGGCCTTCGAGGGCGACAGCCACGTGGAGTGGTTCGAGGGCAACTTCCAGGACTACGAGGCGGACAAACGACGACGCCTGGGGGCCGCCGCCACCGAGCCGCACCGCATCAAGTATCGCCCGTTGCAACGCTAATCTGGGCAACGCTGATCTGGGCAACGCCGATCTGGGCAAGGCTGATCTGGGCAACGCTGGTCCGACGGCACGGGTCGGGGGGCGGACATGAACCCGGCCTGGCGGTTGCAGACTGGGCGGCTTTTGCTGGCGCCCGTGGCGTGGCCGGATCTGGCGGATCTCACGGCATTGAAGGGGGATCCGCGTGCCTATGCGGTGATGCTGGGCGGGGTGCGGTCGCCACAGATGGTGGCCGAGGAGCTGGCGCGTGAGGCGGCGGACTGGGTTCGGCTGGGCTACGGCATATGGACGATCCGCGCCGTTCGAACCTTGCGATTTGTGGGCGCTGCAGGGTTGCAGGATCGGCCTGATGGGCTGGGGGTGGGGCTGCGCTTCGCCCTTTCGCCGGGTGAGACCGGCCAGGGCTTTGCCAGCGAAGCCACGGGCGCCGCGCTGCGTTTCGGCCACGAACACGCCGGCCTGGCCAGGGTGGTGGCGGTGGCACGAGAAGACAACATCGCGTCTCGCCAGGTGTTGGGCGCCATCGGGATGCGTGAGACCGGATCGTTCCTGCGGGACGGTCGGCAGATGCTGATCTTTGCATCCGAGCGCTGATATTGTAACGAGGACACGGCGGCGGCTCGTCGCATTGCTGGTATTCGCTCCGGCGCTGCACACAGGCGCATTGCTGAGACCGTGATCGTTGCCGTCCAGATTGCACAGGCCCGTGAAATGGTGATGGCAGGATGATGGAAAAGGCACCTCCGCAGACCTGGACCCGGATCACGATGCCGGGCTTCGCTCCTGTCACGAGCTCTGCCGGGCTGCGGATGACGGCCGCGCCCAGCCCCGTTGCACCGCGGCTGGGCCTGGCTGAACTTCAGGCGATCGTCGACATGGGTCTGGTTTTGGCGCGCGACGGGCGATGGGCGGCGGCCTTGTCTCACCTCGGCCTGATTGCGGATATGCGGCATGACGATGTGGGACTTCAGCACGGGTGCGGCGTTGTGCTTGCCCTGTGCGGCGAAGGGGCGCGCGCGCGCGACTGCTTTCACCGCGCCATCGCATTGCAGCCCGATTTTCATTTCTCGCTGCAGGAGCTGGGTGATCTGAGCGCTGCGGCCCAGCGGCCGGACGAGGCGATCGCCTGGTATCTGCGCGCCATCCAGGCTGCTCCGAGCTGGCTGGTGGGCTACGCGCGTGCGGCGGCCATCCTGGAAGAAGAAGGCAGGCAGCGCGAGGCGTTGGATCTGCTGCTTGCGGCTCGGGCGCAGTGCTCCCTGACGTCAGAGGTTGCAGGGCAGCTGGTGGAATTGCTGGTCTGGCACAATCGGCGTGCGGAGGCTGTGGAGGTGCTGGCCGATCTGGCGCGCACGGGCCGGGCCGGTGCGCCGGATCAGGCGAGACTGCTCAATCATATGTCGGAGACCGGGCAATATCAGCGGCTGATTGAACATGCCGCTGTGGTGACCGGGCTTTGGCCCGAGAACACCGATGCCCACGTGCTGATGTATCGCGGTCATGCCAGGCTGGCCCTGTCCTTCGATCGCGCGGCGGTTGTTGCCGCGGCCGGGCGGCATGAAAGCTCGGCGGCATGGCGATCGCCGCATGACGTTCTGGCAGGGTTGCGGCAGGCCATTGCCGATGCACGGCCGTTTTCGCTGATACGCCTGGGCGATGGCGAAGGGCGGTTCATGGTGTATCAGGACCCGGCGTTTCGTGGCTGGGCCAACCCGGCCGATGCCGAGGCGATCATTGATTCGATTTGGCATAACTGGTTTGGCCGAAATTTTGCGGCGGAGGCTGCAACGGACACGCAGGCGCTGTCGGGCGCCTTGGCGACGGCGATCGGGCAGGCGGATATCGTGGGCATCACCCGAGCGGATCGGCTGGCGATCGATGGGCTTCATTTTGGCTATCTTGCCCATCTCAACCAATCCGTCTGCGCCCTGCACCCACGGGCGCTGACCGATGCCTTCGTTCATAGCCGCCTGCATGAGATTTCTCCGCATTATGCGAGCCTGCTCCGGGGCCTTGCGTTCGTTGGGGTCATCAGCCCGCATCCCGGGCTGGCGGAGCGGCTGGGCCGATTTATGACGATTGCCGCTTGGGCTGAGTATCTGGTGCCTGGGGAGGGAGGGCTTCGATCTGCCCGGGGGCCGGCCCGGCATTTTCCGGACCGGTATCGGCAATTGCTGGACGAACTTGTTGTGCCGCATCGTGGCGCGGTTTTTCTTGTGGCGGCCGGGTTACTGGGCAAGATTTACTGCAATGTTATTCAGCAACGGGGTGGAATTGCGATCGATATTGGTTCGGTTTCGGATGCCTGGATGGGGCTGCAGACCCGCGCCGGGCAATTTCAGGGGCCTGGCTGGGTGCTTCCTGCCTGAGCGGCTCGCGTGACGACTGCCCTACTTTAGCCGCGTGAATTTCTGGAAGCGGCCGAGGTGTTCCGGCTTTGGGGTGTTGGGAAATACCGAGAGCCAGTCTGTGGCTGCCACTTCACCGACATACATATCTCCGTGGGAATCCAGTGCGATGCTGTGGGGGGAGACGAACTGGCCGGGGGCGAGGCCGGGGCCGAAGCCGTTGTCGATGCGGCCGACGACGTTGCTTTTCTGGTCGAGGATGCTGACGCGGGCGCCGAGGTTGGGGGTGGCGTGGTTGACGGGGAGGTAGGCGGCGAGTTCGCCCACGATGCAGTTGGGGCAGGGGCCGGGCATGATGGCGAGGCCGCTGGGGCGGTGCATGTTGTTGATCTGGGTTTCGTAGCGGCCTTGGCCGTCGAATACCTGGACGCGGTGGTTTTCACGGTCGGCGACGTAGACCCATCCTTCGGCGTCGCAGCAGATGTTGTGGGGGAGGTTGAACTCGCCGGGGCCGGTGCCGGGGCTGCCCCAGCTGAACAGGTGCTTCCCATCGGGGGCGAACTTGTGGATGGCGGCGTTGCCGTAGCCGTCTGAGACGAAGATGTCGCCTTGGGGGGACAGGGCGGAGTGGGTGCAGCGGCAGAAGGGGCGGTTGCTCATGAAGGGGGCCGGTTTCTTGGGCTGGCCGATGGTGAGCTGGAGGTGGCCGTCGAGGGTGAATTTACGGACGGTGTGGTCGCCGTTGTCGGTAAGGTAGATTGAGCCGTCGTGGCCGATCTGGGCGCCGTGGGGGTTTGTGAAGAGGCCTTGGCCCCAGGCGTTTTGGAAGTTGCCGTCTCGATCGAGGACGACGACGGGGTGGTCGCCTCGGTTGAAGAGATAGACGTTGTCGTTTTTGTCGACGGCGATGCCGGCTACGTCCTGGAGGATGATTTGGGCCGGGAGTTTGGCCCAGTTGGGGCGGGGGGTGAAGGCGATGGGTTCTGCGGTCATTTGGGTGCCTTCGCGGTGCGCTGGGACGGTGGGCTGGGACGGTGGGCTGAAGCCCACCCTACGGTTTAGTGAGATTGTTCACGATGTAGGCTGCGACTTCGGCGATTTGGCGCTCTGTCAGCGTGCGGTTGAAGGCGGGCATTGATTTTTGGCCGTGGGTGATGACGGCGATGGGATAGGCGGTGGTGGTGAGGCGGGGGTTTTGGCGAAGCGAGGGGTAGGCGGCGGCACCTGAGGCTCCGCGGCCGTCTGGCATGTGGCAGCCGGCGCAGATGTTTTTGTACGTCGCCTCGCCGGTGGATTCGGTGAAACGGAAGGGGCTGCCGAACGCGCCGTCGGGTTGTTGGGCTTGGGCGAAGGTGGATGTCAGCGCCAGGGCCATGGCGATTATCAAAGCATTCATCTTTGCATGACCCTTTGATGCAGGCGTGCGACGGCGTCTAACGATGAGAGGAGGGCGCCTTCCTGCCAGGCGGGGATGTAGGAGGCGTGTTCGCCTGCAAGGAGGATGCGGCCATCCATGGTGCAGAGGTTTTTGTAGTGTTTGGCTCGGTTGTCGGTGGACCATTGGCCGTAGCAGCCGAGCGCGCCAGGGACGCGGTGCCAGCCGATTGCCATGCCGTGTTCGAATTCGGCTTTGTATTGGGGGTGGATCTGGGCGCCCCATTCGACGGCTTTGCGGATGCGCTCGGCAGGCGGGAGTGCGGTGAATTCGTAGGCGTAGGGGCCGAAAGGGTAGGCGCCGAGCAGTACGCCGGGGCCGTCTTGGAAATAATTGCTGTTGGGGTATGCGATCTGGGTGATGGGGAGATCGGTGTAGGTGATGCCGCCGTAGATGGCGTCGTCCTGTTCCCAGAAGCGGCGTTTGAATTGCAGGCCGATCTTCATGCCGGGCGCGTAGGGAACGGCGTTGATGGCGTCTTGCATTGGGGCTGAGACGTTGATGTCGATCTGGCTGAGGATGGACAGCGGGATGGTGCAGAGGCACCAGTCGGCGGTGGAATTTCCTTGTTCTCCGGTGATGGTGTCCGTCCAGGTGGCGGTGACGCGTTCATTGGTCTGGTGGATGGCGGTTACTTTGGTGTTGAGACGAATGAGGTCGCCAACTTCCCGGGCGAAGGCCTGGGCGATCATGTCCATACCGCCCACGGGCTGGAAGAGGGTAGTTTGGTAGTCGTAGTCCTGGGCTACGGCCAGGGCGCGCCAGAGGCCGGATTTCAGGACGTCGGAGGAGGAGGTGACGACTGAGTCGGCGGGCTCGGCAGCCAGGCCGCCGCCGGGAGGGGTGTCGTAGCCGCGGCGGGAGGTGGCGGTGGGGCCGGTTTTGTAGGTGTAGTCGGCGTTGAGGCCGCCGAAGCTGCGGAGCGAGGCGAGGAGGCTCTCGCGGTCGTCTTTGGAGACGATGTGGTCGAGCGTGTCGGCGTTGACGGCTTTGGCGAGGAGGTCTGACACCACACCGTGAAAATCGGCCTGGATGGTGCGGTAG
>JBBROR010000204.1:0-6140 GCA_038229175.1 Acetobacterales bacterium
CTGCGATTGCGTGAATTGGGATGCTGAAGCGGGCATTCGGATGCTGGCGCAAGGGGGCGAATTGCGGCATCAGGGGGCATGAACCCCGCACTCGCCTCCCTTCTTACACCCTTGTTGCGCCTGATCGACGCCGAGACGGCGCATGGCCTTGCCTTGCGGGCGCTGAGGATGGGGCTGGCCGGGTCGGCCGAGGTGAGCGATCCGCGATTTGCCGTTCACGCGATGGGCCTGTCGTTTCGCAATCCGCTCGGGCTGGCGGCCGGGTTCGACAAGAATGCCGAAGCGTTGGCGCCGTTGGCGCGGCTGGGGTTTGGGTTTGTGGAGGCAGGTACCGTCACGCCCCGGCCACAGGCGGGCAATCCCCGGCCGCGGTTGTTTCGGCTGGTTGAGGACCGCGCGGTGATCAACCGCATGGGGTTCAACAACGCCGGCATCGACGCCTATCTCGCGAATCTGGCACGCCGGCCGCGTGAGATCCCGGTGGGCGGCAATATTGGAATCAACAAGGACAACGCCGATCCCGAGCGGGATTATCCGGCGCTGGTGCGGGCGTTGGCGCGCCACGTTGATTACATCGTGGTAAACGTGTCCTCACCCAATACGCCCGGACTGCGCGACCTGCAGGGCGAGGCAAGGCTTCGGTCGATTTTGGCGGCCATCAGATCCGAGACGGACAGCCATCCGCCCCTGCTGGTCAAAATTGCACCGGATCTCTCGGCCGAGGGCGTGTCGTCGGTGGTGGAGACCTGCGTGGAGGGTGGGGCTGCCGGGCTGATCGTGTCGAACACAACATTGAGTCGTGAGGGGTTGACCTCGGCCCAGGCGACGCAGGCCGGTGGGTTGTCGGGTGTGCCGCTGATGGCGAAATCCACGGTGATGCTGCGGCTTGCGGCGCGCCAGTCGGCCGGGCGGCTCGTCCTGATCGGCGTGGGCGGTGTGGCGTCCGGCGCTGATATCCTGGCCAAGCTGAAGGCCGGCGCGTCGTTGGTGCAGCTTTACACAGCTTTTGCCTATGAAGGGCCGGCTTTGATTCCGCGCCTGCTGCACGAGTTGGGCGCGGCGCTGACCGCCGAGGGCTTCACATCGGCTCAAGCCGCAATCGGCGCAGAACTTTAGGATTTCACAGATGCGGCAATTGAACGGCTTCGGCGAAATCGCTGCGTCTTATGACGGGTTCATTCTCGATTTATGGGGCGTGATCCACGATGGCGTGACGCCGTATCCAGGGGCGATCGAGACGCTGGGCAGGCTGCGTGACATGGGCAAGCCGGCGGTTCTGCTGTCCAACGCGCCGCGCCGTGGGGCGATGGCACAGATGGCTTTGCGGTCGATGGGCGTCGATGATGAGCTCTATACCGGCATCATGACGAGTGGCGAGGCGACGCACCGGGCGCTGGCACAGCGCAGCAACCCCTGGTTTGCGGAACTGGGGCACCGGGTGTTTCATCTTGGGCCGGAGAGGGATCGCAACGTGATCGAGGGGCTGGACCTGGTCCGTGTCGAGACGCCTGCGGAGGCCGAGTTCGTGGTCAATACCGGGCCGGACGATCTGGCCGGGCCGTCCGAGGTGGAGGACCACGAGGCCGTTTTGCAGGCGTGTCGGAGCGCGGGACTGCCGATGATCTGCTCCAATCCGGATCTCGAAGTGATCCGCGGCGGGGTACGCGTGATCTGCGCAGGCGCGCTGACCTTGCGATACGAAGCGATCGGCGGCGTGGCGTACTGGTTGGGCAAGCCTGATCCGGCCATCTATGCGCCGGTTCTAGAGATGCTGGACGTGCCGCAGGGGCGGGTGCTGGCGGTGGGTGATTCACTGCGAACCGATATCGCGGGTGCCGCCGCGGCGGGGATCGATTCGTGCTGGGTACTAGGGGGCATCCACGGCGAGGAGCTGGGCCATGACAACACAAAGATTGCAGCGGCCGCGCAGGAGGCTGGGCTCTCCCCACAGGCCTGGGTGCCTACCTTTGCCTGGTAGCGATTAAACCTTCTTCAGCAATTCAGCCGGCAGTAACAGGGCCTCGATCTTTTTGGCGTTGTACCCAATCAAGGTTCGAACTACGAAGATGTAGGATGTGCCTTTCGTCTTCAGATCCTTGATGGGCTGAACGCTGTCACCGTCGGTGCGCGCCATGACGTGGCGTTGCTGTCTTTCTCCGATATTATATCGGTCCCGTCATGAAAAGCCGGGCTTGGGTGCGCTTGGCAGGGAAGTCTACATTCTGATCAGGCGTGGCCGGACAGGGATGAAAGGCGGCCCGGCTGCACGTGGAGTTTGGCCATGGCGCGCGCCCATTTGCTGTCGTGATCGGCATCAAACAGGAGATTGGTGTCGGCCTGGGCGTTGAGCCAGGAATTCTGCCTGATCTCGTCATCAAGCTGGCCGGGGCCCCAATTGGCGTAGCCGAGTGCCAGGATGCCCTCGCGCGGGCCGCCGCCGTTGGCGATGGCGGTCAGCACGTCGATGCTGGCGGTCAGTGCCACATCGCTGTCCACGCGCAGGCTGCCGTCGCCGGTCCAGTCGGCGGAGTGGAGCACGAAGCCGCGGCTGAGATCGACAGGGCCGCCTTGGCACAGCGCGATGGCGCGGGCCGGCGGGGTTGGGCTGACCTCGAGCTGGCCGAGCAGATCAGCGAAACTGGGCGTGTTGATGGGGCGGTTGACGATGATACCCATCGCGCCTTCCGGCGAATGGGAACAAAGATATATGACGCTTTTGGCGAATTCCGGGTCTGGCAGGCCAGGCATCGCGATCAGAACCTGGCCTGTGAGCGAGGTGTCCGAGGGTGACGGGAGCTTCGAACTGAGATCAACGTTTATCATTGCCCACATGTTGGCACCGGCGGCGTGACAGGCAAGCGTCACGCTTGTAGGAATTGCACGAAACATGGGCGGGATGGCCGCTCGTGCCGTGCGAGGAGCCAAACAGATGACCCAGACGATTCAGGTCGGTGCCGCCATGCCATCGATGAAGTTGATGACGGCGACCGCTGAGGGCCCCAAGGAGGTTACCACCGACGAGCTGTTCAAGGGCAAGAAGGTGGTGCTGTTCGCCGTTCCCGGCGCCTTCACGCCGACCTGCAGCGCCAAGCATTTGCCAGGCTTTGTGCAGCACGTCTCCGAGTTCGCGGCCAAGGGTGTGGATACGCTGGTGTGCATGGCCGTCAACGATGCCTTTGTGATGGGCGCCTGGGCGCGCGATCAGGGCGTGGACGACAAGATCGTGATGCTGGCCGATGGCTCGGCTGCGTTCACCAAGGCGCTGGGGCTGGAGCTTGACCTCGTGGCGCGTGGCCTGGGCGTGCGCAGCCAGCGTTTCGCGATGGTGGTGGATGACGGCAAGGTTGCCTCTCTGATGATCGAAGCGCCGGGTGGGTTCGATGTAAGCCGTGCGGAGGCTGTGCTCGCGGCACTTTAGAGCAATATCGCCTGAGGTTGGTTGAACCGTGCGATAAAATTGCCCGCTAAAACAGAAGGCTAGATCATGATGCGCTTGGGTTGCTTCACCCAACCGCATCATGATCGATAAAACAAAGGCGAGAGCCTGATAGCTTCATCTACCTGAAGCTATCGGGCTCTAAGATCAGGAACGCGGCCTCGCGGTTCCACGTCGACGAGACGTTGCCAATCGGCTCCCGGTCAATTCCGGGAGCCATTTTTTTGTAAAATTTCATATTGAAATGATGAAGATCAAGCCTGCGTGACAATCATCGGTTTGGTTCCATACCTCAGCAAAAATTGATGGCAATTAGGTAGAACTTCGGATGTTTGGTCGGACACCACTACCGTTACTGTGGATTATGGCAACGTTCCGGCGGTGGAATCTCCCGCTTCTCGGTGCAATGCAGCAATTGGAGGGCATGGTCTTGACCATCCTCAGGCGCGAGATCGAAGTGTTCGAAGCACCTGCTTCTCTTCGAATGTCGATCCGGGTGCAGCCGTCTGATCGGACGAAAGCACCGACGTGCGTGGAGCGACCCGGCAGCCTTTGGCCGATGATCGTATTGGCGGTCGGATGTTGGGCCCTGGTGGGGATGTTGCTGCACGGTGTCGGCCTGGTCTGACGGTTTGGTTCATCCGGCGTTCAGGGTGCGAGTTCCTGTCTGGCGGTTGTAAGGGCCGCACGCACGATGGCACTGGATTGTGGAACCGTCAGGTCGAGTGCCGTGAGGCGGTTGGCGATAATTTCTGCCACGGCCAAGGTTGCATACTATTTTCGGCCTGCCGGAATGATGAACCAGGGGGCATGAGGGGTTGCGGTGGCCGCGATCGTCTCGTTATAGGCCGGCTGATAGGCATTCCAATCCGCCCGCTCGGTGAGGTCGATGGCGGAGAACTTCCAGGTCTTGTCGGGTTGGTCGAGGCGGTCGAGCAGGCGCTTGCGCTGTTCGTCGCGGGAGATGTTGAGAAAGAACTGTAGCACGGCCGTCCCCTGGCGAGTGAGCATGCGCTCGAACTGCACGATGTCGTCGCGCCTGTGACGCCAGATGTTGGAACTGCGTAGGCTGGCCGGGAGATGCTCGAGATGAAGCAGCTCTGGGTGAATGTGGGGCACCAGGACGTCTTCATAGCGGCTGCGGCAAGACGGAACCCTTGGGTGGCGGCGACGGTGGGGCGTGGGGGATTTGTGCTTACTCGGCCTTGGCACCGTAATTGGTGATGAGGTAGGCGAGGATCTTGGCCGTGTCGGCATCGTCGATCTGGGCGCCGTAGGCTGCGCGCATCTTGGTGATCTCGGCCTTCCAGGTATCCGCTGCGATGAAGGGCGCGTTCATTCGGACGTAGTCGAGGCTGTGGCAGCCCTGGCAGTTGGCGCTGGTCTCGGCCAGGCCGGGCGCGTCCGTCAGCGCGATCGGTTGTTCGTCGGCGCGCGCAATGATGGCCGAGAGGGCGTGGAATATCAGGCCGAGGGCGATGATAATCATCGGGACCAGGCCGGAGCGGGATGAAAGCCCAGGACTTGATATGACAGTGGGACGCGATACGGGAGTGGGGCGGGGTATGAGGCTGGGGCGTGCGCGCATGTGCCGGGTCCTTCAGATCGCGATCAGGGAGAGCGTCTGTATGGCGTTGTGATGATAGCCGGCTGGGTTGAAGATCGGCTTTTGCGGCTGCATGGCGCCAGATTTCGAGGTGGCGCGGATGATCGGCATGACCTTGCCCGGGGACGAGACGAGCTGGATGCTCCAGGGCTGGAAGCCGAAGCGGCCTTCCTGCTTGCCCAGCATGGCGGTGCCCCAGGTGGTGCCACCGTTGATCGACACCTCCACGCGATCGATGCCGTCGCCGTTGTCCCAGGCCTGGCCGGCCAGGGTGAAGCCGCTGCCGCGGACCTGGGCGCCGTCGGCGTGGCTGGTGGCCAACGCGTTGATGACGATGTCGGTGATAGGGCGGTTGGCCACGGTGTCCTGGGTGGGGAACGGGGTGCCGGGGAACATGCCCGATGGCACGCGATAGGCGGACTTCATCCAGAAATTATCGAGTTTGGTCGACCGGATATCGAGGTTCGTGATGTGTTTCATCCAGTAGGTGGCGGTCCAGCCGGGGATGACGAGGCGGGCTGGGAAGCCGTTGTAAAGCGGCAATTCGGCGTTGTTCATGCGGATGGCCACGATGGTGTCATCGGCCATGGCGCGGCTGGTGGGGATGGATTTGACGAAGGCGGGGGTCGCTTCCACGACGGCTTCGTCGGCGCCGCGAAAGGCGATCTCAACCGCCGCAGATCCGATTCCGGCCAGCGCCAGGACGTCACGCAGGCGGGGGCCGCGCCACAGCGCGCACCCCATGGCACCCACGCCCCACTGCACGCCAGGCACATGGGGGCTCGATAGGCCGCGTCGATTGCCGGAGCACTGGCACACCGCCACGACCTCGTGTTGCGGCAGAAGCTGGAGGTCTGCAAGGGTGAGTTGGATCTGCTTGCCGGCCGCGTCTCCGCCGACCGTGAGCGACCAATTGGCGAGGCTGGCGCGATCTGGAATTTGCGACAGATGGTAGCGGACGAAGAACTGGTCGTTGGGCGTTAACTGTGACGTGAAGGTCTCTAGCGGCGATTCGTAGTTGGGCGGGCGATACGTCAGCTTGATGAGGGGTTTTTTGCCTGGAAGCGTGTCCATCACGGCCTCTTCGCGCGTGCCGGA
>JBBROR010000205.1:0-6120 GCA_038229175.1 Acetobacterales bacterium
ATCTAGAAGATATGCCAACAACGCATCCAATGCTTCGAGTTCGTCAGGTCACAAAACCCAATCAACACAAAACACCAAAACCACAGCCCCCACCGTTACCAGCAAAAACCGTCGCGGAGCGCCGCCAACGTATCCCTTCCACTCCATATATGATTTTCAAAGAACAATCAGAAAACAGCTTTCGGTGCGACATCTCATCGCACTCTCAAACCGCCTGCTGCAGAATTTTTCCCGGGGGGCGGCGGCCTAACTGGCTGCTGCCGTCTCGGTGAGGCACAGATAGGTCTTACGGCTGAGACGGTCAACCGGTTTCTTTCAATCATGTGTCACTTTTCGCGCGACCAAGGGGTGTTTGCCCTGCATGGACAACGCCTTGTCCGCATCATTTCGCGTGCCATGCTATGGACTGGCCTGGCAGTGGAGCGGCGCAAATGCGGCATTTTCCGATCTTTTTGGACCTTACGGGACGGTGCGTCCTGGTTGTCGGGGACGGGCCGGTTGCTGCGCGGAAGGCTGAGCCATTGAGACAATCCGGCGCCATTGTGGTGATGAGAGCTCGCTTCGATCCTGCCGATCTAGCCGGATGCGTGCTGGCGATCGGAGCCGATGCACCCGACGAAGACGTGATCGCGCTGAGTCAGGCCGCCCAGGCAGCTGGCATTCCGGTGAATGTGGTCGATCGGCCCTCCCTGTGCAGCTACATCACGCCGGCCACCATCGATCGGCACCCTATCACCATCGCTGTGTCGTCTTCCGGCGCTGCACCCGTCCTGGCGCGGCTGATCAGGGCCAGGATCGAGGCCCTTATTCCTCCCGCCTATGGGCGGCTTGCAGCACTTGCCGAACGCTTTAAAACCGAAATCCGCCAGCGTCTGCCCGATCTGGCGCAGCGACGCCGCGTTTTGGAGGCCCTGTTGACCGGACGCGCCGCCGATCTGGTGTTCGCCGGGCGCGAGGACGAAGCAGAGATGGAATTCGCCCATATCTTGGCCACAAACACGCCGTCAGCTGGCATGGTGTTTCTTGTGGGGGCCGGTCCTGGTGCGGCAGATCTGATGACCATTCGCGCGCAGCGTCTGCTCGGTGAAGCCGATGTGATCGTGCATGACCGCCTGATCGGCGAGGCGGTGCTCGACATGGCGCGGCGTGATGCCGACCGGATCTACGTGGGAAAAATCCGCGCGCATCATTGCGTTCTGCAGGAAGATATCAACGACCTGCTGGTGCGTTTGGCGCGCGAGGGCAAGAAGGTGGTGCGGCTGAAGGGCGGCGACCCCTTCGTGTTTGGCCGCGGCGGCGAGGAGGCCGAGGCGCTGCGGGCTGAGGGCATCAAGTTCGAGGTCATCCCTGGCGTTACCGCCGCCTTGGCCTGCGCCGCGCAAGCGGGAATCCCGCTGACCCATCGCGATGCCGCGCGCAGCGTGACCTTGCTGACCGGGCATACGAAGGAAGGGCGGCTCGATGTCGATTTCGAACCCCTGGTGCGATTGGGTGGCACGATCGCCGTCTACATGGGGATCGTCTCGCTGCCGCAGCTCCGCGACGGGCTTTACGCGCATGGGCTGGCGCTTGGCACGCCGGCGATCCTGATCGAGCGCGGCGGCACGTCGAAGCAACGCGAGCTGCGCGGCACGCTCGATGACCTTGTGGCACACTGTGCGAACTGGTCGACCAACGGCCCCACTCTTGTGATGATCGGTGCGGCCGTGGGGCGCGGCGTTGCGTGGAACGCTGCCGCGCAGTCGACCCCTGCCCTGCCTGTGCACGACTGACATCGGACAGCGACGGATGCGCCTGCCCTCCGCCCTCGCCCCATTGCGCCACCGGCTGTTTCGCATGCTGTGGGGTGCCAATATCATCGTCTCGCTGGGCGTTTGGATGCAGAGCACCAGCGCCGGCTGGATGATGACGTCGCTGTCGCCCAATGCGCTGATGGTGAGCCTGGTGCAGGCGGCCACCATCGTGCCGGTATTCCTGTTTGCCCTGCCGGCCGGCGCCATCGCTGATATCGTGGACCGGCGCACCTACATCCTGGCCACCCAGATCTGGATGCTCGGCGCGGCCGTGGTGCTGACGTTGATGACGCTGGGGCACCTGACTGACGCCTGGAGCCTGCTCGCCTTGACCTTCGCGATCGGGTTGGGCGCTGCGATGAACAACCCGGCCTGGGGATCCGTCATGGCCGAAGCGGTCCCGCGGTCGGATCTTGTGCAGGCGATCGCGTTGAACGGAGTGGGATTCAACATCGCGCGCGCCGTGGGGCCCGCCCTGGCGGGGTTTCTGCTCCTCGCAGGCGGGCCGGGGCTGACCTTCGGGCTGAACGCCGTATCTTACCTTGTGGTGATCGCCGTGCTGCTGATGTGGCATCGCCGGCATCGGGTGCCGGTTCTGCCACGCGAGCATTTTCTGGGGGCCATGAAGACCGGCATGCGGTTCGTGCGGCACACACCGTCGATGCAGGCGGCGATGCTGCGCGCGGCTGCATTTTTCCTGCCAGGTGCGGCACCCTGGGCGATGCTGCCGTTGGTGGTGCGCGAGCAGCTGGGACTTGGGGCCGGCGTTTATGGCATTCTGCTCGGCCTCATGGGGATCGGCGGCGTCACGGCGGGCTTGCTGCTGCCGCAGATCCGTACGCGGTTCAAGCGCGGCAATATTGTCTTTGTTGCAACATTGCTGTCCTGCACCGGGATGTTCATTTTAGGAATATCGCGCCACTGGCTGCCGGCAGCCGTTGGCATGCTGCTGTTCGGACTGGGCTGGGTTTCCACATCGTCCATCACCCAAGGGGCCGCGCAGATGGCGTCACCGGGCTGGGTTCGCGCCCGGGCGCTGTCGATCTATCAGTTGTCATTCAACTTTGCTTTGGCCACGGGCACCTTTTTCTGGGGCTGGCTCGGCACCCAGGTGGGCCTCACAATGGCGTTGGTGATCGCCGCTCTTGCGGGTGCAGTCCTCGCGGTGGCGGCACGTGGACTGGACATCGACACCGCAGAGACGCGCTTCGGCGAATCAGCATCGCAGGCGGTGCCTGACGTGGAGACCATTTCACCTGCTTTGGCGCCGGTGTTGGAACACACGCGCGGGCGCGTGCTGGAAAGTCAGCATTATCGTATCGCCCCCGAGAGCAAAGACGCCTTCCTGTCTGCAATGGCCGAGGTGCGCGATGCCCGCGGCCGTGGCGGGGCCGTGCTGTGGCATCTCGGCGAGGATATTTCCGCGCCCGAGCATTGGGTGGAACTGTGGTGGGTGGAGAACTGGACCGACCATCTGCGTGAGGCCGGGCGGCTGTCCGATCTTGATCGCGCCGCGCTGGCTTATGCGATGTCATTTCATATCGAAGGGCAGCCGCTTCCGACGCGACGGTTCCTCAGCATCACGCCGCATCGCGTTCATGGCTCGGACCGGCGTCACTAAGCCACATCTTGCCGAACCGGCCGGTCGGTCGCTATCTTTCGGACCCATATCAGGAACACACCATGAACGACGATCTGTTCAAGGCCGAGAAGGCCGGCCGCGACCAGGCTGCCTATTCGGCGAAGGACATCGAGGTTCTCGAAGGGCTGGAGCCGGTTCGGCGCCGACCGGGCATGTATATCGGCGGCACCGACGAGACGGCGCTGCATCATCTGGCCTCCGAGATCATCGACAACGCGATGGACGAGGCTGTGGCAGGCCACGCCAGCCTGATCGAGGTCTCGCTATCGGAGGGCAACTTCCTGACGGTGCGTGACAACGGCCGCGGCATTCCCGTCGACCCGCATCCGAAGTTCAAGCCGATGTCGGCGCTGGAAGTGATTCTTACCACGCTTCATTCCGGCGGCAAGTTCGGTGGCAAGGCCTATGAGACGTCAGGCGGCTTGCACGGGGTAGGCAGTTCGGTGGTGAACGCGCTGTCCTCCTTGTTGGAGGTGGAGGTGGCGCGCGACCGGGTGCTGTGGAAGCAGAGCTACGCGCGCGGCAAGTCGACCACCAAGCTGGTCAATGCCGGCCAGGTGCAGAATCGCCGCGGCACACAGATCCGGTTTCAGCCGGATGCAGAGATTTTCGGTGAATTGCAGTTCCTGCCGGCGCGGCTTTACCGGTTATGCCGATCGAAGGCGTATCTGTATCGCGGTGTGAAGATCCGCTGGTCCTGCGATCCGGCGTTGATCCGGACGGCGGATACCCCGGCTGACGCGGACCTGCATTTTCCTGGCGGATTGCGCGACAGCCTGGAAGCGGAGCTGGGGCCGAAGCCGTTGGTGGTGCCGCTATGGTCAGGCGAGGCGAATTTTCCGAATGCCGTCAACGGCGATCGGGCCGGGCGGCTGGAATGGGCGATCGCCTGGCAGGAAGACGGCGACAGCTCGCTTGCCAGCTATTGCAACACGGTGCCGACGCCGCTGGGCGGCACGCACGAAGCCGGATTTCGCGCCGCCCTGCTGAAGGGTTTGCGGGCGTGGGGGGAGCAGCGTGGCAACAAGCGCGCCACTGCCGTCACGGCCGAGGATGTGATGACGGGGATTGCCGCCAAGCTCTCGATCTTCATCCGCGATCCGCAGTTCCAGGGCCAGACGAAGGAGAAGCTCACCAACGCCGAAGCCACGCGCCTGGTGGAAGGCGCCATGCGGGATCGGTTCGATCATTTCATGGGATCGAGCCCGGCACAGGCAGATGCGTTGATGGCGTTTGTCATCGAGCGTGCGGAGGAGCGGCTGCGAAGGCGCGAACTAAAGGACACGCCGCGTAAATCGGCCACAAGGCGGCTGCGGCTACCCGGCAAACTTGCCGACTGCACCTTGGAAGATGCCTCACGCACCGAGCTGTTCCTGGTGGAGGGCGACAGCGCCGGCGGGTCCGCCAAGCAGGCACGTGACCGGGCCACCCAGGCGGTGCTGCCGTTGCGTGGCAAGATTCTGAACGTGGCAAGTGCCAGCACGGAAAAGCTTCGGCAGAATCAGGAGTTGAAGGATCTGATCGAGGCGTTGGGCTGCGGGGTAGGCGATCGGTTCGATCGAAGCAAACTGCGCTATGGCCGGGTGATCATCATGACGGATGCCGACGTCGACGGTGCCCATATCGCATCACTGTTGATGACGTTCTTCTATCGCGAGCTTCCAGAACTCATTCGTGAAGGACACGTGTATCTGGCACAGCCACCGCTGTATCGGCTGACGCAGGGCGCAAAGTCTGTCTATGCCATGAACGACGACGATCGCGTGGCCCGCATGAAGACGTTCAAGGGCAGTGCGAAGGTGGAGGTAAGTCGCTTCAAGGGCCTGGGGGAAATGCCGCCTGCTGCATTGAAGGAGACCACGATGGACCCAAAGCGTCGGGTTCTGCTGAAGGTGGTGAACGCGGCGGCAGATCGGAGTGCGACGGCGGAGCGGGTCGAGAGTTTGATGGGCCGCAAACCGGAATTGCGGTTTCAGTTCATCCAGGATCATGCCCGTATGGCCGGCGACCTGGATGTTTAACCATCTTCTGCGGCGCCCCAAACAGGTTCGCGGCGCCGCAGCGGGAGCTTGGTCTCAGACGCCCTTCTTAAGGGTTGGCGAGGCCTTGAAGCGGACAGTCTTGCCGGCCTTCACCTTCACAGGCGCGCCGGTTCGCGGGTTCAGCGCCTTGCGGGCCTTCGTTTTACGCACAGTGAACGTGCCGAAGCTGGGCAGCGTGAACTTGCCGTTCTTCTTCAGTTCCTTGACGATCGCGGCGATCACGTCCCCAGCCGTGCGGTTTGCCGCAACGCCGGTGAGTTCGGCAGAGTCTTGGATGACCTGCGCGATGAACGCCTTTGACATGAAGCTGACCTTCCATTGAGAGCACCAGAAGGTGCGATAGTTGCAAGTGTTGCGGGATCGTGACGGACCTCAACCCTTTTGTTCCTAACAACGAATTTGGCGTCGTGTAAACTGAATTTGACAGCAGGATTTTGACACTGCGTAACGCATCTCGGGATCGCTCCAATCTGAAAGGCAAAGAGGAATGAGCGAACACATCCTTCTTCCTGCAACGGAAGAAGCCAATTGCCGCTTTCAAGGCATCGATTCATGGCCGTCTTCAAGTATTCTGCACGCGATGTGGGAGGGCCAGCTCGCCGCGGTGGCCGCCGTGCGGAACGCTTTGCCGGCGATTGAAAAC
>JBBROR010000206.1:0-6086 GCA_038229175.1 Acetobacterales bacterium
CGGCAGATATTGGTCATCGCCTCGTCGATATCGGCATCGGTGGGCTTGGGCTTCTCCGCCAGCAGCGCCACCGCCGCCATGATCTGGCCGGACTGGCAGTAGCCGCATTGCGGCACCTCATGCGCCAACCACGCCACCTGCACGGGATGGCTGTTATCGGCCGAAATACCCTCGATAGTGGTGATCTTGCTGCCAGCGATGCTGCCCACCGGAATGGAGCAGGACCGCATCACCGCGCCGTCGATATGCACCGAGCAGGCGCCGCACTGGGCGATGCCGCAGCCGTATTTGGTGCCGGTCAACCCGACCCATTCGCGCAGAACCCACAACAAAGGGGTCTCCGGGTCGACCTCCACCTGATGCGCCTGTCCGTTGATGTTCAGGCTGATCATGGAAGTTAGCTCCCGAAATGATTGTTGCGCGGTGTGTGTTCAACGTGGGTGATGCCGGACGTCGGGCAGTTGTTCGACGTAACACTAAGCGGATTGTTCGGCATTTGAAAAGCATGGGCGGCGCTGCATCGTTCGGTTTCCCCTGATGGCCGGCCAGAGCGGGACGATTGCCGAAATCCCACAATCGCACAGATCGTTTCAAAACCAGGCTCCAAGCATCACTGTTTCCAAAGCGGGGTGACTTCGCCTAGGCTGGTGGTAGCGGCCAACAAGCTAAAAAAATACCGGGAGGCAGCCAGCCATATGGCGCAGGTTTCAATTCGCGACGTCCGCAAGGCTTTCGGCACCACCCAGATTCTGCATGGCGTGAATGTGGAAGTGGCGGACGGCGAATTTGTCATCCTCGTCGGCCCGTCCGGCTGCGGGAAATCCACCTTGCTGCGCATGATCGCGGGGCTGGAGAACATCAAAAGCGGCGAAATCTCGATCGGTGGCCGCGTGGTGAACAACGTACCCCCGAAGGAGCGCGACATCGCCATGGTGTTCCAGAACTACGCGCTCTATCCGCACATGACGGTGGGCGAGAACATGGCCTTCTCGCTGACGTTGGTGAAGGCGCCAAAAGCCGTGATCAAGCAGAAGGTCGGCCGCGCCGCCGATATTTTGGGATTGGACAAGCTGCTTGATCGCTATCCCCGCCAGCTCTCGGGCGGCCAGCGCCAGAGGGTGGCGATGGGCCGCGCCATCGTGCGCGACCCGCAGGTGTTCCTGTTCGATGAGCCGCTGTCCAATCTAGACGCCAAACTGCGCGTGCAGATGCGCGGCGAGATCAAGGATCTGCACCAGCGTCTCGGCACCACCACCGTCTATGTCACGCACGACCAGATCGAGGCGATGACGATGGCCGACAAGATCGTGGTCATGCAGGGCGGCCACGTGGAACAGATCGGCGCCCCGCTCGATCTTTACGACAGGCCGAACAACATCTTCGTGGCCGGCTTCATCGGCTCGCCCGCGATGAACTTCCTGCCCGGCCATATCAAGGGCGGCATGTTCCACGTGGGCCATCTCTCGCTGCCGCTGCCCAACACTCGCGGCGTCGAGGACGGCAAGCCAGTGACTTACGGCATCCGCCCAGAGCATTGGATGCTCGACGCCGCCGGGGTTCCCGCCATCGTGCGCCTGGTGGAGCCGACCGGTTCGGAAACCCAGGTGGTAGCCGAGATCGAAGGCCATCGCGTGGTGTGCGCCTTCCGTGAACGTGTGATGCAGCGGCCCGGCGAGACGCTGCACATCACGCCTGACCCCAACGCAGCGCATCTGTTCGACGCCACCAGCGGCAAGCGGCTGGTCTGATGGACGCGATGGCCTGGGTGGCCCCGAAACCAACGCCCAATCTGCTTGCGCGCCTGTTCGACAACAAGTCGTTCCTGGTTTTCATCTGCCTGTTGCCGGCGCTCGGCCTGCTTGGAATTTTCCTCACCTATCCGCTGGGTCTGGGCATCTGGCTGTCCTTCACCGACACCAAATTGGGCAGCCCCGGCATCTGGGTGGGGCTGGAGAACTTCCAGTATCTGCTGGAAGACCGTGTGTTCCTCAACGCGGTGTGGTGGACGATCTTCTACACCGCCGCCGCCACCGTGCTCAAATTTGCCTTGGGCCTGTGGCTGGCGCTGCTGCTCAACCACAACGTGCCGCTGAAATCGCTGCTGCGTGCCATCATCCTGGTGCCGTGGATCACGCCGACCGTGCTGTCGGCGATCGCGTTCTGGTGGATCTACGATCCGCAGTTCAGCATCATCTCTTACGTGCTGAAGGACCGGCTGCATCTGATCAGCGAGAATATCGATTTTCTGGGCACGCCGTGGCACGCAAGATGGAGCCTCATCTTCGCGAATGTATGGCGCGGCATTCCGTTCGTGGCGATCTCCTTGCTGGCCGGTCTGCAGACGATCTCGCCCTCGCTGTATGAGGCCGCAATGCTGGACGGCGCCAGTTCCTGGCAGCGCTTTCGCCGGGTGACCGTGCCGTTGCTGATGCCGATTTTGGCGGTGGTGCTCACCTTCTCGGTTCTGTTCACCTTCGCCGACTTCCAGTTGGTCTATGCCATCACCCGCGGTGGCCCGATCAACTCCACGCATCTGATGGCAACGCTCGCCTTCCAGCGCGCCATTCCCGGCGCCGCCCTGGGGGAGGGTGCTGCCATCGCGGTGTCGATGATCCCGTTCCTGATCCTCGCCACGCTGTTCAGCTATTATGCCATCGGCCAACGCAAGTGGCAGCAGGGGTCCGACAATGACTGACACCAAAACCCCCGACCTCGTCGAAGCCGATGGCGAGGTGATGGCCTGGGAAAGCCGCACCAACCGCGTGGTGACGGTGTATGTGCCGCTGCTGCTGTTCGTGCTGGTGCTGCTGTTCCCGTTCTACTGGATGGCGATCACCTCGTTCAAACCGAACAACGAACTGCTGGACTATCAGAACAACAACCCGTTCTGGATCAATTCCCCCACACTCGACAACATCCGCGAACTGCTCTTCAACACCTCATATCCGCGCTGGCTGGTCATCACCATGTCGGTCTCGGTGGGTGCCACCGCCATTTCGTTGTTCTCCAGCGTGCTGGCCGCCTATGCCATCCAGCGGCTGAGGTTTCGCGGCTCGAAATGGGTCGGGCTTGGCATCTATCTCGCCTATCTCGTGCCGCCGTCGATCCTGTTCATCCCACTGGCCGACGTTGTCTATAATTTCGGCCTGTTCGACAGCCCCTGGGCGCTGGTGCTGACCTACCCGACTTTCCTCATTCCGTTCTGCACCTGGCTGCTGATCGGCTACTTCAAATCCATTCCCTACGAGCTTGAGGAATGCGCGCTGATCGACGGCGCGTCGCGCCTGCAGATCCTACGCCGCATCACCCTGCCTCTGGCGGTGCCGGGGCTGATCTCGGCGGGGATTTTCGCCTTCACCCTGTCATGGAACGAGTTCATCTACGCGCTGGCCTTCATCTCCTCGTCGGAGAACAAGACCGTGCCGGTGGCGATTCTGACCGAGCTCGTGCAGGGCGATGCCTATCACTGGGGCGCTCTGATGGCCGGTGCCCTGCTGGGCTCGCTGCCGGTGGCCATCTTCTACTCGTTCTTTGTCGACTACTACGTGTCGTCCATGACCGGAGCCGTCAAGGAATAGCCTTGCAACCCGAACGGCCAACCAATGGCCGCGCCAATATTAAAAGGGGGTTTTCGTGCTGATCATCAATCGTCGTAAAGTGCTTGCCGCCGGCGCCGCAATCGTCGGCAGCGGCCTGTTGCCGAATTTCGCCATGTCGGCGATACCCACCGCCGCGGCAACCCCGCCGCAGTTGCCGATCGAAAGCGGCGCCACGCTGCGAATCCTGCGTCCGGGCAAGATGGTCGACGCCGACGAGGTGATCTTCCGCGAGAACGTGGCCAAGTTCACTGCCGAGACCAAGATTCCCGCCCGCGTGGATTTTGTTGGCTGGGAAGACCTGCGTCCGCAGGTCGCCATTGCCGCCAACACCGGCGCTGGCCCCGATGTGGTGCTGGCCTGGCCGGACGACCCGCATCTGTTCTCCGACAAGCTGGTTGAAATGAGCGACCTCGCCGAATATCTCGGCAAGAAATATGGCGGCTGGCACACGCTGGCCGAACGCTACGGCAAGAAATTCGGCACCAACAACTGGATCTCCATCCCGATGGGTGGCTCCGGCGGGCCTGCGGTGTATCGCAAGTCCTGGGTGAAGGAGGCCGGTTTTGACAGCATCCCGCAGGATCATGCGGGCTTCCTGAAACTGTGCCAGGCGATGAAGAAGAACGGCCATCCCGCCGGCTTCGCGCTGGGCAATGCGGTGGGCGACGCCAATGCCTATTGCCACTGGCTACTGTGGTCGCACGGCGGGTTCGTCTCGGACGAGGAGAACAAGGTTGCAATCAACTCCAAGGCCACGCTGGAAGCGCTGAACTATGCCAAGGAGATGTATCCGACCTTCATCCCCGGCACGCTGGCCTGGCAGGACCCGAGCAACAACAAGGCCTATATCGGCGGTGAGATCGGTCTCACGCAGAACGGGGTGTCGATCTACTACGCGCTGAAAAACAACCCGGCTGCCGCCGAGCTGGCGGCCGACACCGAACATTCGCCGATGCCGTCAGGGCTGATCGGCAGGCGTCCGGAAACCGCCCTGATCATGAACGCGATGGTGTTCAAGCACACCAAATATCCGAATGCTTCGAAGGAATTCCTGCGCTTCATGATGGAGCAGGAGCAATACGACAAATGGATGACCGGCTGTCTCGGCTACTGGGCGCCATCCTTGAAGGCGTATGCCCAGGCTGATGTCTGGAAGTCAGACCCCAAGCTTTTGGCCTATCGCGACGCCTGCGACACGCCTTTCTACAACGGCTACAAGGGCCCGATCAGCCAGTCTTCCGGCGCTGCCACCGCCGACTACGTCAACGTGCAGATGTTCGCCGCCGTCAGCAGCGGGCAGGCCACGCCGGAAGACGCGGTCAAGGAAGCCGAGCGCCGGCTGAAGCGTTTCTACCGCTAAGCGGCTTTCACAACCCCGGTGCTTCGGCGCCGGGGTTTTTCTTTGCTTTCCGACAGGAGGCCGCGTTGGCCAAATTTAAAATTCTGACCCCGGTGGGCGCCAGCTTCACCACCGCCGGCGGCGGCTACGACTTCGAAATGGAAGCCTTGGCCGGCCTTGATGCCGAAATCGTCGAGGCGCCAGCCAACGAGGCCGAATTTGCCGAGGCCGCCCGTGATGCCGACGCCATCTATGGCAAAGGCATCCCGATATCGGCCAACATCATCAAGGGCCTCACCCGCTGCAAGGTGATCGCGCTCGGCAGCGTGGGTGTCGACAGCGTGGACATCGCCGCCGCCACCGCGCGCGGCATCCCCGTCACCAACGTGCCCGACACCTTCATCGAAGAAGTCGCCGACCACACCATGACCCTGCTGCTCGGAGGCTTTCGCCGCCTGGTGGAGCAGGACCGCATGGCGCGCACCGGGCGCTGGCGCGAAGGCCGCCCGCAACTGCTGCAATTCCCCCGCCTGATGGGCCAAACCCTGGGCTTCATCGCCTTCGGCCACGTGGCCCGCGCAACGGCGCTGCGTGCGCGCCCGTTCGGCCTGCGCATGCTCGGCTACGACCCCTACATCGAAGAGCTGGTGATGCCGCCCTACGGCGTGGAGCCGGCCACTTTCGAGGACGTCCTGCGCAATTCGGATTTCGTCTCCATGCACGCCCCCGCCACGCCCGAAGCCTCCGGTATGCTCACCGAGAGACACTTCCGGATGATGAAGCCGACTGCAATTTTCATCAACACCGGCCGCGGCACCACGGTGGACGAAGCCGCCCTCATCACCGCCCTGCAACAAGGCTGGATCGCCGGCGCCGCACTGGACGTGCTGGAAACCGAACCGCCACGGCAGGACAACCCGCTGCTGAGCATGTCCAACGTGATCCTCACATCGCACGTCGCATCCGCCTCCGCCCGGTTCGACCCGGCGCGTAAGCGTCGTGTCGGGCAGGAGCTCGCCTTGGCGCTGACGGGGCGCTGGCCCATGAGCTGCGTGAACCCGGCCGTGGTGGCGGGGCTGGATGCCAGGCGTTGGCAGCCTGTTTCGATGGAGCGTGGGCCAAACAGCTGACATGCGAACACTTCTCCA
>JBBROR010000207.1:0-6079 GCA_038229175.1 Acetobacterales bacterium
AAAGCCTGGCGGTGGTGGGGCCAACCGGGGCCGGCAAGTCCACCATCAACCGCCTGCTGTTCCGCTTCTATGACGTAACCGGCGGAGCCATCCGTATCGACGGCATCGATATCCGCGATATCGCCCAGGACAGCCTGCGCGCGGCCATCGGCGTTGTGCCCCAGGACACTGTGCTGTTCAACGACACCATCCGCTACAACATCGCATACGGCCGCCCAGGCGCTTCTGATGCGGAAATAGAGCAGGCGGCACGTCTGGCCCAGGTGCATGACTTCGTCCTTCGCCTTCCTGATGGCTATGAGACGCGGGTAGGCGAGCGTGGGCTGAAGCTTTCGGGCGGCGAAAAGCAGCGCGTGGCCATCGCACGAACCATCCTGAAGAACCCGCGCATCCTGATTTTGGATGAGGCAACCAGTGCCTTGGACACGCGCACCGAGCAGGAGATCCAGTCCGCGCTGCGTCGCCTTTCCCGCAATCGCACCACCGTGACGATCGCTCACAGGCTTTCGACTGTGGTGGATGCGGATCAGATCATCGTCCTCGACCAGGGCGAGGTGGTTGAACATGGAACCCATCACTCCCTTTTGGCACAAGACGGCGTTTACGCCCGGATGTGGGCACTTCAGGCGGAACAGCAGGAACTGGCGGCCGACATCGCTGCACAATGACGACAATCGATGAAAGAATGATGAATGAGCGACCATGAAGACGGCATGGACCAGGCCCCGGCCGATTTGAGCCACGCCGGAGCCGTTGTGGACAAGGCGATTGAGTTCATGACGGGGCAGAACATCAGCTCCATCGCCGTGGCCTCGGCCCTTCTGGGGGGGGCCCTGGGCATGCTGACCCGTTCACTCGACGACGAGTCGATCGTGCGCATTTTGGGAAATGCCATCGAGAGCGTGCGGGGCGGCGAATTCCGCCAGGATACAGACGGCGCGGAAACGCACTGAAACGCGAAGGTGGTGCGTTCTCCTTGACGCGCGGCCGTCGTTTCGTCATAACCCGCGCCTCGCCTAGTTTCGGGTGCCGTGCCGCGGCCCGTGCCCTTTGTTCGATTGAGGAATTCAACGATGTCCCGCCGCTGCCAGATCACAGGCAAGGGTGTCCTGTCGGGTAACAACGTCAGCCACGCCAACAACAAGACCCGCCGCCGCTTCCTGCCAAACATGCAGCATTCTTCGATGCTGTCCGATATTCTGGGCATGAGCATCACGATGCGCCTCTGCACCCGCGGTATCCGCACGGTGGAGCACAATGGCGGCCTGGATGCGTTCCTGCTGTCGACGCCGAACGCCAAGCTTCCCGAGGAAGCCCAGGTGATCAAGCGCCGCATCATCAAGGCGCGCGACAAGAAGGCTGCTTCGGCGACCGCCTGAAGCACAGCCAGCATACGGTTATGAAAAGCGGGCACCAGCGTTGGTGCCCGCTTTTTTGTTGTGCACGGCGTCCACGTTAACCCGCCAATAGAGACGCTATGATAGGGTCCTGCCCAGGAAACAGGCTCATCGGCGGATCATTCGGGCGAACGCTTTCTATCGTGCCGGATGGCCGAAGGGGTTTGAATCGTGTTGCTTTGGGGTCGCGTCACCCAGAATCATAACGCTCTGGAAGCCGTGATCTACGCGGCACCTGACGACGAACGCGCGCCGTTCACCGTCAGCCGCGCGGTGTGGCAGCAGCGCCGGCAGGCATCACGGCCGATAGGTGAAGAACAGGTAGGTCACGAACACGACAAGATGAACGAAGCCAAACAGGATGTTGGTGCGCCCGGTGCCGAACGTGAGCGTGCTCGTTAGCAGGGTCAGCGCCAGCAGGGTGGTTTCCACGGTGCTGAGGCCGATCAGAAGTGGTTTGCCGAGATACAGCGCCACCACGGCCACGGCGGGGAAGGTGAGCCCGATCGTGGCCAGGGATGAGCCGAGCGCCAGGTTGATCGATTTCTGCAATTTGTTCTGCCGCGCCGCCTGAACGGCGGCGATCGCCTCTGGCAGGAGGATGACCAGTGCCACCACAAGGCCGGTGATGGCGGGGGGCGCGCCGATCGCGATGCGGCCGAACTCGACCACGGCGGCGAACTTCTTGGACAGCAGCACCACGGCCAGCAAGGCCAGCACCAGAAGCACCACACTGATCGTGATAACGCGCGGGGCTGCCACATCATGCGCCATGTCCGGCTTGGCCTTGCTCATCGCGAGGAAATCCTCCTGATGGCGGAAGGTCTGATGGTAGAGGAAGCCCGCGTAGAGCAGGAGAGTGATTCCGCCGGCGAAGGCCAGTTGGAAGTTGGAATAGGCCGCGCCCGGCGCCTCCTGGGTGTAGTTCGGCAACACCAGGGTCAGCGTGGACAGCACCATCAGCACGGCGAGATAGGCACTGGCGCCTTGCACCCTGAAGCTTTGCTCGCGATGGCGCAGCCCGCCTACCAGGATGCACAGACCGACGATTCCGTTGCATACCGTCATGACAACGGCAAACACCGTGTCCCGCGCCAGCGTTGGGCTGCCATCTGGGTCGGCCAGCATCACCGAGGCGATCAGCGCCACCTCGATGATCGTCACCGCCGAGGTCAACACCAGAGTGCCGTAGGGCTCGCCCGTTCGGTGGGCGATCACGTCGGCGTGGTGCACGGCCGCGAACACGGTGCCGAACAGGACCGGTACCAGCAGCACCGCCAGAACCGTGATCGCACCGCCCGGGACGAACTGGCTGCCGAAGCCCATTGCAGAGGCCGCGAAATAGAAGGTGATGGCAATCACCGGGGCGATCCATGACAAGACCGGGATGGACATTGCGCTGTTCGGTTTCATTCGCGATCCGACTTTTCAAGGGAAAGATGCGCGGCAGCCCAGCCGCACCTGTTGGGACGTCTTTGCATGGCGACGCCTTCCGCCGCAACCGTGCCGCCCTGGTTGCACCACAGCTAATCTGGTGACACGGCAGCAGGTCAGGGTTGGGTAAATTCGGGCTGCCGGGTAGCCGGCTCTAGAGCGTGATGATTTTGGGTAGAATCAAAATCATGACGCTCTAGCCGTTGTTTTACCGATCATGTTCATGCGTTTGGGTGAGGCAACCCAAACGCATCATGATCTAGCGGGATCGTTACTGGCTTTGATCGGATGGGGGGTATCACGTGACGCAACTGACCCCGGTAGGGGTCAAGAGTGTGCGGGTGATTACGACGGCTGCGCAGCCGGGTGTTTGAAGGTGCCGGGGTGCGTGTTTATGCGTGATGGTGGTTTGGTGGTGGAGCGAGGGTATCAGGTAAAATTTGACACGGACCCTTCCTCGCTCACTTTTCCCCAGCCCTTGCGGACTGAGGAAAACGTGTAGAATGGCAACAAGACATTGGTGATTTGATCCGTGAGCCTCAGCGAAGCCCGAGTGTGGGATCGATCGCGGGCAATCCCAGCCGGCGATCCACCTGCGCCACCACTGGGCCTGTCAAAGCCTTGTTGGAAACAGTCGCCAACTGCTGACGCGCAGCTGAAATGGCCGCATTGCGGGCGGCGATCTGCTCCAGTGTGACAGCCGGCATACCGAGGGCGGCCAACATCGAACGGTCATACGTCGACAACTGTCCAACACGTGACCCCGGTGCAGCGTGTGCCAGCCCATTGGGCGAGGCATGCGCCGCGTTGAGAGCACCCGCCGCGCTTGACAGCTGCCCGCTCGAAGCAGCCCCTTTGCTGCCCCGGCCGCCCGGCTCGGCATCGTTACCTTTGCCCGCGTTGGCTGACCCACCGCCCCCGTTTCCATTGGTGTTGGATCGACCGCCTTCAGTGTTGGAATGTTCGGCTGAATTCGAATGGTCAGCCGAAGCCCCGCCGCCATTCCCGCCACTGTTGCCACCAGCATTCCCGCCACCGCCGCCACCGTTGCCGCCCCCGCCACCGCCGCCGTTACCGCCGCCGCCGTTGCCGCCGCCGCCGTTACCGCCGCCGGCGGCATGCGCCATGGATAGGCCGAGCTCGACAGGCGCGATCAGCCCCATGGGCAAGAAGGCCATCGCAACACCAAGCACGATGATTGGTGAGGCGGACTTGAACAGATTGGTCATGTTGAGGTCCTCAGATGTGGTCGTCTTGTCAGCGCAGCGGAATAGTCAAGCCAAGCTGCAGGCTTGGCGGCCCCTGCACGACCGGCGCAGGGACGTAGACAGTAGGTGGTGGCTGAACATAGACGGGTTGGGGGGCCACATACACGGGCTGGGGCGCGTAATACTGGACAGGTGGTGGCGCCACGATCACCGGGCCAGGCACGACATACACAGGGCCACACGCCTCATGTTTTTTCCAGCCCTTGCCACACGGAGGATCGGCCGATGCGGAAATGGGGACCAGCACACCGACCGCAATCGCAACACTGCCCAAGATTTGCAACAATTTTTTCATATCACCACCGTCTGTAGCAGATATCGTGTATGCATTCCGTGAGCACTAAGCGTGGATAACAATAATGGCAACAATAGGGTCGTCAGAATATTCACATAAGTTTAAAAATATTGGCTTATATTGGCATTGACCACTGCATGAGAACGCCGAGAGGAAAATTTGGTTATTTTATTGTTTTGAAATCAACAAACTAGCAATTCGTTAGGGACCAACATCAGCTTCCGTTCGCCAGTTTCAACCAGTCTGTAATTTTAAGCTGGTCCATCGGCATGTCCGCTATCTGGATTATTTTTACTTTGATTGAAATCAATCAAAGGGATGTCGTGCTCTGGATAACATAAGTGCTAAAGCAGCTCCCAACGCTATACTGAGGGTGGTCACCAAATGAGAACATTAACCGGTCGT
Organism: Acetobacterales bacterium; assembly: GCA_038229175.1. Classification (GTDB taxonomy): domain Bacteria; phylum Pseudomonadota; class Alphaproteobacteria; order Acetobacterales; family Acetobacteraceae; genus CAIQQQ01. The sequence continues at coordinate 4,800 of JBBROR010000207.1, forward strand.
TGTGTGCCGAATGTTTGCTTCCTTTAAGGCGTCAATCGCTGTCCGACGTGGGGCAATGCTGAAGCTCATTGATTATCCAGACATAGGCGCTCTATCAGATTTTTAGTATTCTACGCATCGACGCGCGCCGCGGTCAGTGGCACCATCTTTGTGTTATCCCGTAGGATACCTCCGACCAATGCGTGATGTTGTAAGACTGGTGGGGGGCTTCCGGTTCCCTCGTGGCTGCGACGCGTGTGCTTCCCGGTGGAGAATTCTGTTGCATTTGGCCGGACTTTGTGTTCTTGTTATGTTCATGACTTGTCCCGCACTCTCAGAGCGTTTTGCGCTGACCCTCTCGGCCCTGAGCCGCGCGGTGGCGGCGTGTCATGGGCGGGGGTTGATGGATGTTGCGATGATTGTGCTGGTCTGGACGCGGGTGCGGCGGGCTGAGGTGGCGTTTCTGGCGCTGCTGGAGCGCATTCGGTCTGGCCGGTTTCGTGGGGGATGGTGTCGTGTGGCGGTGGTGACCGGGGCCGGTAATCGGGTCTCGGCCTTGCCGCTTCGGGGGCCTTTGCCGCGGCGGTTTGGTTGGTTGATGGGCGTGATGCCTTACGAGGCGGCAGGGTATGCGTCGCAGTTGCGCACGGTGTTGGCGGAGCCTGAGATGGCTGTGATCCTTCGGGATGTGGCGTCGGCGCGCCGGATATTGGGGCCGCTTTGCCGGATGCTTGGGGTGGAGATCCCTGGGGTGGGCCCAGCGGTTGCACGCGCGGCGGTGGATGATGCGGGGGCGATGGTGGGCCGGGTGCGGGTGGCGCGGGTTCGCAAGGTTTTGGATTTTGGGCGCATTCCGTTGCCGCGGGGTGTGTTGGCGGCGGCGCGGCGGCAGGGTTATGGAAAAATGGTTTGAGAGCTACGGCAGAACTGCGTGTATTTCGTTACGATTTGTTTATGAAATGACGCTTTTGCGCGTGCGTTGGGACAGGTGGGGCGCCAAGGCACGCCCCACCCTATGGGCCACAAGGGTTGGTCAGGTTCTTTTCACGTTCCAAAAGACCGGGGAGGAGCCGCTGACAATCCCGGAAATGTTGTTGCGCCAGGCGCTTGGGGTGAACCATTGGCCGGTGGGGATGTAGGGGACTTCGTCGAAGACGGTGCGCTGGATGTCCTGGGCGATCTTCTTTTGTGTGTCGAGGTCTGGGGCGTCCAACCAGGCGTCGCGCAGGGTGCGCAAGGTGGGGCTGTCGGGCCAGCCGAACCAGCCTTGCTTGCCGGCGCCGCGGATCATGTTGTTGGCG
>JBBROR010000208.1:0-6056 GCA_038229175.1 Acetobacterales bacterium
CCATCCGCCGCCGCTGCCTCTACCAATGGGTCGACTATCCCAACGCGGCCCGCGAACGGGAAATCCTCGCCCGCACAGCCCCCGGCAGCCCCGCCCAGCTTTCTGCCGAGATCGTGGCGTTCGTCCAACGCCTGCGCGCCGAGGACCTGTTCAAGCTCCCCGGGGTCGCCGAGACGATCGACTGGGCCGGTGCCCTCACGCATCTCGACCAGCATGAACTGGCGCCCGCCGCAGTCGACGAAACCCTGGGCGTTCTTCTGAAATATCAGGACGATATCGCCAAAATCCGAGGCGCCGAGGCAGCCCGCCTCGTGGTCGAGGCCAAGTCGATCGTGAACCCGCCGCCCGTGGTATGAACGTCGGTAAGACGGGCCTGCTCGCCGTCAACGTGATGCACTTCGCACGCCTCCTCCGCCGCGCCGGCCTTCCGGTGGGCCCGGCGGACATGCTCGCGGCCCAACAGGCCATCACCCTCGTCGACATCGCCGACAAAACCCAGGTCCGCACCGCGCTCCGTGCCACCATGGTCCACCGCCATGAACAGGCCGACATCTTCGACTACGCGTTCTCCATCTTCTGGCGCGACCCGGAAGCCGCCCGCCAGGCCCAGGCCATGGCCGCCATCGACGGCATGAAGGACCAGCCCCCGGAAAAAGCGCCCCCCGGCGCGCGCCGTATCCAGGAAGCCTTCAAAGCCCCCCGCGAAAACCGCAAACCCCCAGAAGAACGCCCCCCCGAGATCGAGGCCGTCATGACGGTCTCAGACCGCGAACGCCTGCAAACGATGGATTTCGAGGCCATGAGCGCCGCCGAAATCGCCAACGCCAAAGCCGAAATCCGCAGGCTCTCCCTTCCGCTCGATGCCAAACGCACCCGCCGCCTTCGCCCCGACCCCTCCGGCCACCGCACCGACCTCCGCGCCACCATCAGGCGGAGCCTGCGCACCGGCGGCGAACTCGTGGGCATCGCAAAATCCCGTCGCGTCACTCGCCCGCCCCCCCTTGTCGTGCTCTGCGACATCTCTGGAAGCATGAGCCGCTACGCCCAAATATTGCTGCATTTCCTCCACGCCGTCGCCAACGACCGAGACCGTGTCAGCACTTTCCTCTTTGGCACCCGCCTGTCCAACATCACCCGCCAACTCCGCGCCAAAGACCCGGAAGTCGCCTTCCAAATGGTCTCCCACGCCGTGCCGGACTGGTCCGGCGGCACAAGAATCGGCGAGGCCCTGGCCGAATTCAACCAAACCTGGTCCCGCCGCGTCTTAGGCCAAGGCGCCGTGGTCCTGCTGGTCACGGACGGCCTCGACCGAGACGGCGCCGCTGGCCTGTCCGAGAACATGGAGCGCCTGCACAAATCCTGTTCTCGACTTGTATGGCTCAACCCGCTGTTGCGCTGGGATGGCTTCGCCCCCAAATCCCAAGGTATTCGCGCGATGCTGCCGCACGTGGACGAATTTCGCACCATCCACAACCTGGCCAGCCTGCGCACCCTCGTGGACAGCCTGTCCCGCCCCACCTCGGCGCGCGACATGGACCGTTGGAGACACGCCATATGACCGAACCATCCGATATTCTATCCGTTGCCGCCGCCTGGCGCGCCGCCGGCGAGGAAGTGGCGCTGGCCACCGTCACGCAAACCTGGGGCAGCTCCCCCCGCCCCGCCGGCAGCCAGCTCGCCGTCACCCGCTCCGGCAAGATGGCCGGCTCCGTCAGCGGCGGCTGCATCGAAGGCGCGGTCGCCGAGATCGGCATGGAGGTACTCAACACCGGAACCCCCCGCCTGATGGATTTCGGCATCACCGACGAACGCGCCTGGGAAGTCGGCCTCGCCTGCGGTGGCAGCCTCAAAGTGTTCGTGGAACGCCTGGCATGACACCTGCTATCCTCGCCGCCCTAACCGCCGCCCGCCAAGCCAAACGCCCCATCGTCCTGGCAACGCTGCTGTCAGACGGCACGCAGATGCTGCTGCCGGACCCAGCCCAAAGCGAAGCCCTCAACGCCGCAGCGCAGCAGGCGCTCGACCGCGACGAAAGCACCACCGTCTCCCTCGAAGGCGCCGACGTCTTCCTGCACGCCTACGCCCCGCCCATCCGCCTCGTCATCGTCGGCGCCGTCCACATTGCCCAAAGCCTGGTCCCCATGGCCGCCCATCTCGGCGTGTCCGTCATTGTCGTCGACCCCCGCCGCAGCTTCGCCACCGAGGAACGCTTCCCCAGCGTCACCCTGATGGACGACTGGCCAGACGACGCGATGGACAAAATCGCACCAGACAGCCGCACCGCCATCATAACCCTCACCCACGACCCCAAGCTGGACGACCCAGCCCTGGACCGCGCCCTACGCTCCAACGCCTTCTACATCGGCTCCCTCGGCAGCCGAAAAACCCACGCCAGCCGCCTGGCCCGCATGCGCGAACTTGGCCACACCGACGAAGCCCTCACCCGCATCCGCGGCCCCGTGGGCCTGAACATCGGCGCCATCACCGCGCCTGAAATCGCACTCTCCATTCTTGCCGAATTCGTCTCTGTCCGCCGCAACGCTGAGCCCAAAAAGTGAAATTCGGGTTAACGCCGATCGAAGAAGCCGAAGGCGCGCTGCTTGCCCACTCCCGCCGCGTCGGCGGACGCATGCTGAAAAAAGGCACAGTCCTCGACGCCCAAGCCATCGCCGACCTCCGCGAAGCCAAAATCACCGAAGTCATCGCGGCCAGGCTCGACGCAGGCGACCTCCTCGAAAACGCCAGCGCCGACGCCCTCGCGAACCACCTCGAAGCCGCCGGACTACGCCGCAACGCCGCCACCACCGGCCGCGTCAACCTCATCGCCGAAACCGCGGGCCTTCTGCGCGTCAACGCCGAAGCCATCAACCGCATCAATTTAATAGATGAAGCCCTCACCGTCGCCACATTGCCCGACTACGCCGTGGTCAGTCCCGGCGACATGGTTGCCACCATCAAGGTTATTCCGTTCGCGGTCCCAGCTTCGACGCAGGCCAGCGTGGAATCCCAGGCCCAGGGCGGCGCGTTCACACTCCACCCCTTCCGCCCCCTCCGCGTCGGCCTCGTCCTCAGCGAAACCGCCACCCTCAAGCAAAGCGTCATCGACGGCACAATCGACGTCACCCGCTCGCGCGTCGAAGCCCTCGGCGGCACGCTCCTGCCCGCAAGACGCTGCCCCCACACCCAATCCGCCATCGCCGAAGCCCTCCACGCCCTCAAAGCAGAAGGTGCAGAAATCCTCCTCGTCTCCGGCGCCTCAGCGGTGGTCGACCGCCGAGACGTCGGTCCCGGAGCCATCGTCGAAGCCGGCGGCGAAATTCTCCACTTCGGCATGCCCGTCGACCCCGGCAACCTCATCTGCCTCGGCCGCATCGGAACCCGCCCAGCGCTCGTCCTCCCCGGCTGCGCCAGAAGCCCCAAGCTCAACGGCATCGACTGGGTCCTCGCCCGCCTGTTCGCCGGCATCGACGTAAGCGCGCGCGACATCATGCTGCTCGGCGTCGGCGGCCTGCTGAAAGACACCGAGGCCCGCCCCCTCCCGCGTGCCCGTGCTACCGCCCGTCCGCACGTCGCCGCCATCGTGCTCGCGGCCGGCGCCTCCATCCGCATGGCGCCCCGCCACAAACTTCTTGTCGAGGCGCCAGACGGCCGAGCCATGGTCGCTCGCGTCGTCGACAACATCCTGGCGTCGAAGATCCGCCCCATCCTCGTCGTCACCGGGCACCGCGCGCCAGAAATCCGCGCAGCGCTTGCGGGCAGGGACGTCCGCTTCATCCACGCCCCGCGCCACGCGGAAGGCCTCGCCGAAAGCCTCAAGGCCGGCCTTGCCGCCCTCCCCGAAGAAGCCGTCGCCAGCCTCATCTGCCTCGGTGACATGCCCCTGGTCGATGGCCCGGCCATCGACCGCATCGTCGCCGCCTACAACCCCGAAGAAGGCCGCCGCATCGTCGTCCCCACCCACCAGGGCACCCACGGCAACCCCGTCCTATGGGACCGCGCCTACATCCCCGAACTCATGACCCTATCCGGCGACACCGGCGCTAAAGCCCTCCTGAAACACCACCAGGAATCGATCGCCGAAGTGGAAATGCCAGACGACGCCATACTCCGAGATTTCGACACCCCCGAAAGCCTCCCGTAGGTCGAACAACGCCTGCCTATTTCAAATCCGCGTCCAACTGCGTCAGCCAGGCCTCAACCCGCTTCCGGTTCACCCCAAAATCACTGTCCCCGTATCTACTCGCCGAATAAATCACCAAAACGCTCCCAGCATCCTTCGGTGAAACCTTCACCTCTATCGTGTCGGGAAAATTGAACACCCGGCTCCGCGATACGTAAGCCGCCTCGCGCACCTCATCGTAACGCACGAGTTTATAGGTCCGCGGCCACGCCTCCGCCAGTTTCGTCACCGCCACATACAGCGCCTGGGGCGGCACCGCATAAACCCGCGTCACGATATCCGGCTTCGGCGTGAACCCCTCGGGCGCCGCCAGCGCGGTGTTCGGCGATGTCGGCCGCTGCAAATGGTCAAGCGCGCCTGCCTGCGGCACAGCCTGCCCCTCCGCTCCAGAGCCGGAACAGGCCGAAAGCCCCAGCAAAGCCAACAACAACCCAGCATGCAGCCGTTTCATTGCGCCATTCCTATTGTTCGTAGAGCACCCGGATCACCACAATCCATGGATAGCGCTGGTCGTAAACCATGTTTCCTGGCGCCGCGATCCGCCCGGCACCATCGATTGGAACATGTTTCAACGTCACGCTGTCATCCACGTTCCCGCCGATCACCGAAAGCCCGTCGGTGTTCGCCCCGATCACGATATCGCAATGGCTGGTGAACGGCCCAGCCGGCAGATCCTCAAACCGCAACGTCTTCGCCGCACTCCGCCCTGCACAGATCAGATCGCCGGGCTGCGGCGCGTAACTGTCCGGCCGCTCCGCCGTTATCGCATAACCCTGGCCACCCCGCGCCGCAGCATTGATGTAGATGTAATGTGACGGCGCATACGGAAATCGCGTCCCCGCGCCGGCGGTGCGCATGATGTAGCTAATGAACGCCGCAGACCACGCATAGATCTCATCGCTGGCGGGATCATACTTGTTCCCGAAGCTGTCATGCTTTCCGGTCACGCCGTTGAACGGATTATCCGCATCCTGCCCCAGCCACCAATACTCGCCCACCCGCTGCCACAACCCTGGCTGCCGCTCTGGCTTGTCCTCGCCCAGATCCGGCCGAGACCCCGGCGGCAGGTCGTCCACCGCCTGCCCAAACGCCCGCCACTCCCGCAATGCGATCGCCACCGCGTCGATGCGCGAAAACGGCGCGAACGGCCGCCGCGCAAAATCCGGCACATGCGCCTGTTTATCGATCGGAACCAGGGTTGGATTGGAGACCATCGGCCGATTGCTGCCACAGGCGGCAAGCAAAACGCAGACAATCAGCGGGAGAGCACGGCGCGCTGTTCCAGACGCCGCAGGATTTTCACAATGGGCCATAATGCGACCGCGTATAGCACCGCCGCGGCAAAAATGGGGCTTGGATTATACGTAAGGCTCTGCGCCTGGCGCGCCTGATAAAGCAGCTCCGGCACCGCCACCACCGAGGCCAGCGAGGTCAGCTTCACCACTTCCAGCGTGTTAGAAACCAGGTCGGGCAGAACCTGTCGCAACGCCTGCGGCAACACGATCTTACGAAGCGCCTGCCAAGCCGAAAGTCCCAAACTCCGCGCCGCCTCGCTCTGCCCCGCCGGAATGCTCTCCATTCCCGCCCGGATCACCTCGCCATAATACGATCCGGTGTTGAGAAAAAACGCGATCGCCATGCAGGCCACGCCACCCAATTCCAACCCCGCAAACGGCAGTCCGCCATACAGCAGAATCAGCAGCACCAAGGGCGGAAACGCCCGAAACAGATCCGTCCACCCCACCACCGCCCACCGCACCAACGGGCTGCGCACGGTCGACAGCAACGCCAGCACCAGCCCCGCCGCCAACCCCAGCGGAACCACCAAGGCCGACAACGCCAATGTCGTCAGCAACCCCCGCCACAACATTGGAAA
>JBBROR010000209.1:0-6016 GCA_038229175.1 Acetobacterales bacterium
CTGGGCGATGGGTTTCGATGCGCGCCATGTCGCCGGCGCCTGGGTGGGCCGACCCGACGGCACGCCCTTGCCAGGCGCCACCGGTCGCGCGCTGGCGCTGCCGCTGCTGGCCCGTCTGTTCACGTTGCTGCCGCCTTCACCACGGCCGCAGGCGTTGACGGATGCGCCGGACCAGCGCCCACGCCCGGCCCTTGCAAGGGCCGACACGTTGAAACTGCTGTTCCCGCCGCAAGGCTCGGTGCTCTCCGGGGAAGGTCCGATCACGCTGCGCGCGATGGGCGGGCAGCGGCCGCTGGTGTTTCTGGTCGATGGCACGCGCCTGCCCACCGACCCCGCCCGTCGCGAGGCGGCCTGGCAGCCGCCAGGGGCCGGATTCTACCAGTTGACCATCATCGATGCGGCGGGCGAGGCAGCGCGATCGGCGGTTCGTGTGCGATAGCGTTGCCGCGGCACGATACACGCATCTCGCGATAAGGGGATTCGCGTATCTGCCGCGCCGCCTAGGTAAGATACCATAAGGTTCGTCCTCGACTGCGGAGGCTATGATCGACGTTCCGGCCATTCTGAATGCCCGTCCATGGCGCGCCATCAGCGGTTTTGCCCGCGGTTTCTCCTTTTTTCCGCCGTGGCCAGGGCTCGTGCGGACCCACAGGCTTCGGACGCATCTCATGTCCGTGCTGCTGCTGGCGTTGGTGCCGTTCATGCTGGCCACGCTCTCCATCGCCTTCCTGGCCGACACCGCCATCGATCAATCCCGCAGGGCACGGATCGACAACATCGCGGCTACCTTGGCCGACGCGGTGGACCACGAGTTCGAGCTGGCGCAGACCGTGCTGACCGCGCTGGCGGCGTCGCCTGCTGGCGATGAGACGGATGTTGCCGGCATGGTCAGCCGGGCGCGCATGGCCAGCGAGCTTCTCGGCGCCAGGATCGTGCTGCGCCGGCCGCCATTGTCCGCCGATGCGCCGCCCGACCTGTTGGCGCGACCGATCCTGGCGGCCTCGGCCGCCGTGCTCTCCAGCGGCCGGCCACGCGTCACCGATGTCATGCCGGCACCGCAGAGCCTGCTTCCGGTGACAGCGGTGGTGGTGCCGGTGCTGCGGCACGGCGTGGCGGTTGCCACGATGGAGGCAATTTTGCCATCGGATCGGCTGATCGCGGCGCTTCGCCGGTATCACTATCAGCCCGGCGGCTTCGCTGTGCTCGTCGACACCAGCGGCCGCATCGCTGCTTCCACTCGCGATGTGGCGCGCCTGGTGGGCCAGCTGTATGTGCCATCGGATTTCGATCTCCCCGTATCCAGACACCTGGTTCGTGCGCCCGGCTGGCGGGTGTTCTACGGCGACCACCGCAATGCGCCGGATGAATTACAGGCCGACCTTGGCGCGCTGGGCATCGCCGCCATCGTCCTTTCCACCTGCTTTGCGGTGGCTTTGATGGCGCTGGTGGCCGCCAGGCTGCGCCGTAGTCTGCGGGCATTGACCGATCTGGTCGGCGATGTGGCCACCGGCAGCAAGCGGGCCGAGGCCACCATGGCGCCATCGGGGATCGTGGAGTTCGAGGAACTTCGCCAGGGGATGATCCGCGCCGACGCCGTGCTGCGACGCCGCGCCGCCGCCGAGCGGATCGCGCTGCGTGAGGCGCGCACCGGACACGAGCTGCTGATCTCGGTGGTGAACGGCACGGCGGAGTGGATCCATGTGAAGGATCTGGAACTGCGCTATGTGCTGGTCAACCGCGCCGGGCTTGCCACCGGCCCGGAGCCCTTTGCCGAATGGCAGGTGCTGGGCCGTGCCGCGAGCGATCTGTTTCCGCCGGAAATCGCGCGGCGCATCGATGCGGCCGACCGGCAGGTGCTGGCCACCGGCCGCACCACGGGCTTCGAGCAGGATTATGTTCACGCCGGTTCCGGAAACACGCTCTGGGTCTCGATGACGGTGGCGCCCTGGAAGGATGCCACCGGCCGCGTTGTGGGCATCGTCTCGGTGAGCCGCGATATCACCGAGCAACGGTCTGCCGACACCCGGCTGCATGCCATCCAGGCCGACCTGCTGCGCGCCACGCGGCTCAGCACTATGGGTGCCATGGCCAGCGGTCTGGCGCACGAGTTGAACCAGCCCTTGGCGGCGGCCACCAACTATCTCAACGCCGGCGGTCGGCTGCTCGATCGCGCCGCCCAGGGCGATGGCCAGGTGTTTCCGCTCGCCCGCAGCGCGGTCAGCGACGCCGCCCAGCAGCTGCTCCGCGCCGGCGCCATTGTGCGCAGGCTGCGCGACTTCGTCGAACGCGGCGAGGTGGAGCTGCAGATGGAGGGCGCGGCCGACCTGCTGCGCGAGGCGTGCGACCTTGCCGGCAGCGATGGCATTGCCGAAGGCATCACGCTGCGCCACGACATCGAACCCGCCGTCGGCATGATCCTGGTCGACCGAACCCAGATCCAACAGGTGCTGCTGAACCTGATCCGCAACGCCGCCGAGGCGATCCTGTCGGTGGATGCCGACACGCAGACCGGCTGGGGGCGAGAGGGTGGCGAGGTGGTGGTGTGCGGGCACCGCGATCAGGATGGCAACATGCTGATCGACGTGCGCGACAACGGTCCGGGCCTGTCGCCGGGGATCGCCGAGCGCCTGTTTGAGCCGTTTGTCAGCAGCAAGCAATCCGGCATGGGGATCGGCCTTGCCATCTGCCGCACCATCATCGAAGGCCATGGCGGCAGTCTCACGGCCCAGCCAAACGCCCTGCGCGGCATGCGCTTTCGCATCACGCTTCCTGCCCTGATCTCCAGCGGAGAGTTATCATGAACCACACGCCCGTCGCTGCCCCCGCTTTCGCTGCCCCCGCCGTCGCTCCCCCCGCCGTCGCTCCCCCCGCCGTCGCTGCCCACGCCGTCGCTGCTTATGGTATCGGCGGCCCGATCACCGTCGCGACGGGCCTACCGCTCCCCGGGCTGCTGCCCTATCTCGAAACGATACAAGCGGGCATGGTAGTTCATATCGTGGATGACGACGAGGCGGTGCGCCGCTCGCTGGCGCTGCTGCTGGTCTCGTTCGGCCTGGAGGCCGAGATGCATGCCTCCGCCGAAGCGGTGCTGGCCCGGCTGGACGCGTTGCGCCCTGGCTGCCTCGTGATCGACATCCGCATGCCGGGGATGGATGGGCTGGCGCTGCAGGCCGAACTGGCAAGGCTTGGCTGCAAAATGCCGGTGGTGGTGGTGACCGGCCACGCCGATGTCGGCCTTGCGGTGCGGGCAATGAAGGCCGGCGCGCTCGATTTCATCGAGAAACCGTATTCGGAGGACGACGTGCTGCGGGCCATCAGGGGCGCCCTGATCCGCAACGGCGACGTGCGCCAGAGCGACGCCGCCATGCAGGCCGCGCAAACCCGCATCGCATCGCTCACGCCGCGCGAGCGGGATGTGCTGCAACGCCTGGTGGTGGGCCGGCCTAACAAGGTGATCGCCCACGAGCTTGGCATCAGCCCTCGTACTGTGGAGATCCACCGGGCCAACCTTATGGAAAAGCTGGGCTGCAGAAGCCTTGCCGAGGCGGTGCGCACGGCGATCACCGCGCGTTTCGCAGGCGACTGATCCAATCCGGCTTTGTGCCAATAATAATATAACGTCGCGCCAGGCGGCGGACCGTGCGCTTTAGGTATCTTTCCTGACTAGGTCACTTTCCCGTCAATCCCTCAAATGCAGGTGTCGCGTGGTTGTCATTGGGGAGCGACACCGGGCGGGCGATGGAGCCCTGGCCGGTCACACTCCTCTGACGATCGCGCGTCTCTGACGTCGGCATGCGGATAAAAACCGCACCCGACGATGAGGTTTCGAACCGGGGAGGGACAGGCGATGCATCAGGACGTAATAGAGATCGAGGTGACGACGGCCCAGACAGCCGCGAACGCCCTTGGGGAGATGCAGGCCGGCGTGATAGCGCCCCAAAATATGTTGTCCGATGATGCGTCACTCGACGATGAGACGGGCCTTCCCGTGGTGCTGTTCGCCGACGAGTTGCTGCAGGCCCTGGCGGCGATGGCCATGCGCAGCAAGCGGCGCCAAGCCGATCTGTGTGCCGCACTTTGCCGCGCCGGGCTGGACACGGACCCCAGGCGTGTGACCGACGCGCTGCGCCAGTTGGAGCGCTCGGGCTGCATCGAACACCTGGTGCCGCTCTATGATGGCGGCGTGCTGATGTCGGTCACCAGCCGGGGCATCGAGAAGCTGAACGCCGGGCCGCGCTGGAATATGCTGGATGGTGCGGGTTTCCTGCGAGGGTAAGGGGGGATGCGTCAGTCTCGGCGGGGTGATGCGGCCGTCGCCGTTGCCCCCACTGCTTCGAGGGCGTTGAGGATTTTTGGCAGGCCCGCCTGCCACGTGCGGACGGCACACGCGATGTCGCTGTCGTTGCGGGCGAATTCCAGCGCGTCCGGGATGCCTGCCACCGGCAGATGGATGGCGGTGCAAGCAGGATAGTCCCGCACCCGCCACTCCGGCCGATGGGTGGTGAACACCGCGATGCACGGCACGTCGAACGCGTCGGCGAGATGCACCATGGCGGTGTCGGTGGACACGATGGCCTGCGCCCCCGCCACCAGGCCGCACAGATCCTCGATCTGCGTGAACGCCGGCATGGCCATCACGCCGGCCAACGGGGAAGCGCTCTGCGTTACAACCCTGGCACCATTCGCCAGCAATCGTTCGACAATTGCTGCGTGCACACAAGGCGGCATGTCCCGCAGCGGCATCGAACTGCTGGGGCAGACCAATACATATCGGTCGGGCAGTCCCGCCGGGCGCCGTGGCCGGATCCGCGGCGCCAGCCAGCGGTTGCGCTTCTCGCTGGAAGGTATGGCGTGCGCGTCGAGCCCCAGCCGACCCAGGAAAAAATCGATCATCGCCATGCCGCGAAAATCCGGGCTGAACGCAAAGTCACGCATGTCGATCACATCGGCGAAGCCTGCCGGCGCGTCATCGGCCTCGTTGTCGGCCACGAGCCGCACTTCGGCGAAATCGGCGGCGAACGTGTAAAGCTGGTCGATCAAAGGACGCCCGTATTGCCGTCTCACCAGCAACGGGATCGGCATTCCGGCCAGCGTCTGCGCCACGCGCAGCGCCTGCAGGCCGATCAGGCTGTCGCCCAGGCTGCGCCCAAAGCCATTGATAATAGCCAAACCATGGCCTTGCATCAGGCGTCTTCGCAATCCACCACGGCCACGTCGAGCAGGCGTTCGATCACTTCAGGCTCCTGGGCGCCGGCGATGGCATGGCGCCCGCCGACCACGAAGCAGGGCACGCCGTTGATGCCAAGGCGATGCGCCCGCAGATTCTCGGCGTGCACCGCATCGGTGTGCTGGTCGGTGAACAGGAAGGCCTGCGCCGCCATCGGGTCCATCCCGCAGGAGCCTGCCACGGCCATCAGCACCTGGCTGTCCCCAATGTCTCGCCCATCGCTGAAATGCGCCGAAAACAGCGCCTCCACCATCTCCGGCCCGCGTCCGGCCTCCTGCGCCCAGCGTACCATCCGATGCGCATCGATGGAGGACGGCGTGCGGCGGATGCGTTCGAAGCGGAACATCACGCCCTCGGCACGGCCGATTTCGGTGATCGAGCCATAGAGGCGTCGCGCGCGTTCCTCCCCGCCGAACTTGCGCACCACATAGTCCGCCCGCGCCATGCCGGCACGGGGCATGTCCGGGTTCAGCAGAAACGGCCGCCAGACCAAATCGAACGCAATGTCAGGCCGGGCCCGCAAGGTCCGCAGCAGGCGGCGCAGGCCGAGATAGCACCACGGGCAGACGAGGTCGTGCACCACCTCGATGGACAGGCGGGCGCGGGGAGGGGCCAGGGCGTTCATCGTGCAAGTATCGACCCCGGCTGCCCTGTTGCAAAGCAAATCTGCAACCGAGATATGACCATTCCATCAACGCCGGGCAAAGTCGTTCTGACGCATCAGACTTCGCCATAGGACGAGATCATCGGATCCAGGCGGAATTCGTCCACCAGGAAGTCGATCACCGC
>JBBROR010000210.1:0-5996 GCA_038229175.1 Acetobacterales bacterium
ACGAAGAACGGCGGCTCGATCCAGCCTTTGTCGGCGCAGTGCGCGAGGTTGTAGAGATGGCCGATATCGTAGCACTCGAATTCGAACTTCGTGCCGCAGCCCTTGCCGAGTTGATCGGTGATCGATTCAATGTCGGAAAAGGTATTTCGGAAGATGAAGTTGGTGGTGTTTTCCAAATAGGGCTTTTCCCATGCGTGCTTCCACGTCTTGATCTTGGAGGCAGCGGCGGAAATGTTGAAGTTCATGCTGCCCATGTTGAGGCTGCACATTTCCGGCTTCGCCTTCAGCGGCGCTTCCAGGCGCTGCGCCACGGTCATGTTCAGGCCGCCACCGGTGGTGATGTTGATCACCGCGTCGGTGGATTGCTTGATGACGGGCAGGAACTGCTCGAACACCGCGGGGCTCGGTGTGGGCTCGCCGGTGAGCGGGTCCCGCGCGTGCAGGTGAATGATCGCAGCCCCAGCCTCCGCCGCCTCGATGGAGGCGCGGGCGATTTCCTCCGGCGTGATCGGCAGCGAATCGGACATCGAGGGGGTGTGGATCGCCCCTGTGATGGCGCAGCTGATGATGACCTTGGACATGGCCCGCTCCCTCCGTGTTTCCTCGTTGTGACGAGTCTGCACGCTGGGAGCGTGGTTGGCTAGCTCCGGGCGGGCTGCTTTCTGGTAGTCGCCTTGGCGGTCTTGGCGATGGGCTTGTGCTTCTTCTTCGCCGTCGTGGAGGTCGCTGCTTCAGCAGCAGCCGTCGACAGAACAAGGGCGGCAGCGATCATGGGTGTGGAGAACAATGCGCGGCGTGACAGCATGACATGGCTTCCGATCTTTTAAGAGTGCCTGTGAGCAACGGCGCTCATGCATCTGAAACCTATGGCGCTTCCTGGCCGCGCTTCGCAAGAGCGTAGTGCTGCGTCGCCCGATCAATGCCGACTATAAAAGCCCGAGTGACTGCAGCGAGCGGCGCATTGCCAGGGGCAGCTCATCCGACACCGCGGCGGCTGCCCGAACAAGATCGGGCGGTGCGGCCTCTGCGGCCAGATACCGCCAGCCCTGGAAAGCCCGCATCGGCGTGGCGTGCACCGGCACCAGCACGGGGTCGAGCACCAGGCCGGCGCAGGCGGTTTCGTCGTCCCAGCGATCCTCGATGATGTCAATGATGCGCTGGCGCACCAGCACGGCGCCGGCGATCACCCAATACAGGCAACCGCCATCGATGATCTCGTCCCGTCGACGCGGGAAGCTTCGGGTTTGATGACGTAACGGCGGTCGCGCGGCCCGGCGTGCGTCCTGCACCGCGCCAAGATGCGCGATGTCACGAATCCCGACGGCCAACTTGACGATATGGAGCATGATGGCGATGTGCCTGCATCAGGCCTGTGACACAAGGGAGAAAGACGATGCCGGATGGCAGCGAGGCGTTCGGGCGCAAGCCCGAGCGAGAAACAGCGCGCAACGTTCTGGGCGGGCCACTTGCGGTGTGCTCGCTGGCGCCGCTGACGGGATTCACGCGAAACGGCTGCTGCGACACAATGGTGCAGGATGTCGGCAGCCATACCGTCTGTGCCGTGGTGGATGCGGCGTTCCTCACCGCAAGCGCCGCGGCCGGCAACGACCTTTCGACGCCGATGCCCGAATACGGTTTTCCAGGCCTGAAGCCCGGTGATCGCTGGTGCCTGTGCGCGCCACGCTGGCAGGAGGCACTCAGGGCCGGCCATGCGCCGGCGGTGGTGCTTGAGGCGACGCATTACGGCGCGTTGCTGCACTGCACCCTGGCGGACCTACAGCGGCACGCCATTCAGCCTGGCACAAAATTCGCCGATCAAGATGAAACTGGCCATTGATCTTGCGCCAAACGCAGGGCACCTTCCCGGCCCGTGCGGGGCTGTCCCGCGTTCACGTTTAGGAAGACACGCAATGATGCGACTGACCCTCAGTAGCGGCTTGCTGGCCCCGGCTTTTCTGGCCCCGGCTTTTTTGGCAACGGCTCTGCTGGCAGCCACCCCGGCGTCCGCCCAGCCTTCCGGCTCGGCCACGTTGGACGCCGTGAAGGCTCGCGGCACGCTGATCTGCGGCGTAGCCGGCGCCGTTCCTGGTTTCTCGTTGCCTGACAGCCAGGGCGTGATGCGCGGCATCGACGCCGACAGCTGCCGCAACGTGGCCGCTGCCGTGCTGGGCGACGCCACCAAGATCAAGTTCACCGCGCTGACCACCACCAACCGCTTCACCGCGCTGCAGTCTGGAGAAGTGGATCTCCTGGTGCGCTCCACCACCTGGACGCTGGGCCGCGAAGGCAATCTTGGTCTGGAATTCGCTGGTATCAACTACTACGACGGCACCGGCTTTCTGGTGAAGAAGTCGCTGGGTGTGAAGTCCGCCAAGGAGATGGATGGTGCCACCATCTGCGTCCAGCCGGGCACCAGCACCGAACTCGCGATTTCCGACTATTATCGTCAGAACAAGATGAAGTTTACTCCGATCCTGATCCAGGACTTGGCTGAAATTCAGAGCGCCTTCCTGTCCGGGCGTTGCGACAGCTACTCCACCGACAGTTCGGCGCTGGCCACCTTCCGCGCCACGCAGGCGAACAAGGACGATTTCGTGCTGCTGCCCGACATCATCAGCAAGGAGCCGCTGGGCTACGTGGTTCGCAAGGGTGACGACAAGTGGTTCGACATCGTTCGCTGGACCTATTTCGCCACCGTTGCTGCCGAGGAATACGGCGTGGACAGCAAGAACGTCGACGAGAAGCTGAAGGATACCAACCCCGACATCCGTCGCCTGCTCGGCCTCGAAGGCGACATGGGCAAGGCTTTAGCGATCGATAACAAGTGGGCCTACAACATCATCAAACAGGTCGGAAACTTCGGCGAGACCTGGGACCGCAACATCACGGTGCTGGGCGTGCCCCGCGGCATCAACAACATCTGGAACAAGGGTGGCCTCCACTACGCCCCCCCGATCCGCTGACGCTTGGGTTTGAGGAAAGGCCGCTTCGGACAACCGAGGCGGCCTTTTTTGTGAACAGGCCACGAAGGCGCATTGATCTGCCGCGCCCTAGGTCGCAGACTTCTGTTCTGCGTCTTGTGCAGGTCTAGCCGGCATGGTGTTTGCAAGGTTTTGCAGGGTTGGCCAGTGTTTGCTCGTGTTCCAAACCTGACGTTTGCTACGGAGCGTTAGGAAATTTGGCCCACAGGAACAGAGGCTGGTGGCTGAAGCCTGGGGTCTCTGCCTTCGGATTTTAACCACTGGCATGAGACCGGCCGCATCATTGGCGTGTCTGATTCACTATCTATGCGCGGCCGGGGCCGCAGGAGGCACGCACGATGTCATCAAGTCTTGATCCGCGCCTTGCCAATGCGCGCGTCGCTCCGAAGCGGGGCGTACGCCTGTCGTGGTCTGATCCACGGTTCCGCAACATCGTTTTCCAGATTTTGATCGTGTCCGCCGTGGCGCTGGCAATTTGGTATCTTGCCTACAACACACAGCGAAACCTCGATATCCAGCACGTGGCCACGGGATTTGGCTTCCTCAACCGCACGGCCGGCATCCCGATCGGTGAGGCGTTGATCCCCTACGATCCGTCGATCAACACCTATGGCCGCGCCATTGTCGTGGGTTTGTTCAACACGTTGAAAGTGGCGGTGATCGGGATTGTGCTGTCCACCATCCTCGGCACGATCATCGGCATCAGCCGGCTTTCGAAGAACTGGCTTATCTCAAAGATCACCGCCGTCTATGTCGAGACATTGCGCGACATCCCGGTGCTGCTGCAGTTGCTGCTTTGGTACACCGTGCTGCAAACCCTTCCAGCCCCGCGCCAGGCGATCAACATCGGTGATGCGGTGTTCCTGTCCAATCGAGGCCTGAAGATGCCGCTGCTGATATGGCAGGATGCGCATTGGTGGGCATTGGTGGCCTTCGTTGCGGGCGCGGTTGGAACCTTCGCCTGGAATCGGACTGCCCTGCGCAAGCGCGACGAAACCGGCGAAAAGCCAGCCGTATGGCCGGCCGCACTTGGGCTGATGGTCGCGCTGCCGGCCTTGGTTTGGGCGGCACTTGGTGCCCCCTTCACAATTGAATACCCGGCGCTGCGCGGTTTTAACTTCACTGGCGGCGGTGTGGTGTCCCCGGAATACTTTGCACTTCTCATAGGGCTCAGCGTCTATACATCAGCCTATATCGCCGAAATCGTGCGGTCCGGCATTCAGGCGGTGCCCAGCGGGCAATGGGAAGCTGCCGGCGCGCTCGGCCTGCGCCAAAGCGCCATTTTGCGCCTGATCGTCTTACCGCAAGCCACCCGCGTTATTATTCCGCCGATGACCAGCCAGTATCTCAACATCACCAAAAACAGCTCGCTTGCGGTTGCAATCGGGTTTCAGGATGTTGTGTCCCTGTCACAGACAACCCTGAACCAAACCGGTCAGGCGATCGAAGGTATTGCCATCGTCATGGTCGTGTTCCTGTCGATCAGTCTATCGATCAGCCTGTTCATGAACTGGTATAACGCGCGCATCGCGCTGACAGAGCGCTGAACCAATGACACCCCCCGCCAACAACACCGCCGCCAGCATCCATCTTCCCGTCGCCTCCCGCGATCGACCGCCCCGCAGCGTCTATGGGCCGATGGCGTGGATGCGTGCCAACCTGTTCGGCGGCTGGCTGTCCAGCGGCGTAACCATCCTGTTGGGCTACCTCATTGTCCGCGGTGCCGTCGGGTTCTTCGACTGGGGCTTTCTGAACGCGGTCTGGACGGTGCCCACGCTGCCGAACGGCAACCCTGACCCCGCCACCTGCCGCGCGCTGCGTGGGGCCGGCGCCTGTTGGGCAGCCGTTGGCGATAAATGGCGTTTCATGTTGTTCGGCCGCTATCCTTTTGATGAACAGTGGCGCCCGGCCATTTGCATCGCACTGTTCCTGGGCCTGTATATCGTGTCGGCGATGCGCCAGTTCTGGCGCAAGGAGCTTGCCCTCATCTGGGTCGCTGTCCTTGGCGCCATCGGCCTGCTGATGTGGGGCGGTGTGTTCGGCCTGAGCTACGTGCCGCAGGATATATGGGGCGGCTTGCCGATCACCCTTATCCTGGCCACCTTTGGCCTCGCCTTCGCCTTTCCGCTGGCGGTGCTCGTGGCCCTCGGCCGACGCTCCACGCAGATGCCCGCCGTGAAGCTGATCTGCGTGCTCTACGTTGAACTCATCCGCGGCGTGCCGCTGGTGGCTCTGCTGTTCATGTCCAGTGTGATGCTGCCGCTGTTCCTGCCCACAGGCGTGAACATCGACAAGCTGCTGCGGGCACAGATCGCCATCATCCTGTTTGTGGGTGCCTATGTTGCCGAGGTGGTCCGTGGCGGCCTGCAAGCCCTGCCAAGAGGCCAGGCGGAAGCGGCCGACGCGCTGGGCCTCTCTTATTGGCATAAAACCATGAAGATTACACTGCCGCAGGCGCTGCGACTTGTGATTCCGCCGCTGGTCAACACCTTCATCGGCTTTTTCAAAGATACATCGCTGGTGTTGATCATCGGTATTTTCGACCTGCTGACATCCGGGAAAACCGCAATGTCCGATCCAACCTGGCAAGGCAGTTCGACCGAGATCTATATCGTGATGGCTATCATCTACTTTGCCTTCTGTTACGCCATGTCAACATACAGCCGCAGCGTCGAGCGCAAGCTCGATAGCGCGCATAATCGTTAAAAGGGATAAAGCCATGGCTGAAGAAGCGCCCGCGATCGTTCTCGACAAAGTCAACAAATGGTACGGCACCCTGCACGTTCTGCGCGATATCACGATGAACGTCGCGCAAAAGGAGCGCGTCGTTGTCTGCGGGCCGTCCGGCTCGGGCAAGTCCACCATGATCCGCTGTATCAACCGTCTGGAATCCCACCAGGAAGGCCGCATCGTCGTCGACGGCACCGAGTTGACGGACGACCTGCGCGCGCTGGACACCATCCGTCGTGAAGTCGGCATGGTGTTCCAGTCGTTTAACCTGTTCCCCCACCTTAC
>JBBROR010000211.1:0-5966 GCA_038229175.1 Acetobacterales bacterium
CGCGATGCGCATCATTGCCAGCGCCACGTAGCCGCCCATCGACAGGCCGCACAGAGCGAAACGGCCTGGCATGGCGGCCAAGGCACGAAAGGCCATGGCATCAACATGGTCGTCCTGTGTGAGATCGGCGATATCAGCGTGAGGATATTCCGCCATCTGGTGGCGCCACAACCGCGCGTCACACAGAAGGCCCGGCAGGAAAAGCAGATCTTCGTTCATGCGTAGCTTCTAAGTGCTGCGCACATGGCCGCCAACCTTGACTTTCGGGGGCTATTTCTTGATACCCAAGCCATCGCGCGGCCTTCCCGCGTGTTTTGCCGTGCGCCTGCGCTGGCGCCGCCTTGGAAGCAAACAAAACTTGATCGAGACCCAGACTCCGTCCGAGACATCTTCGGCACCAGACCCGGATACCGTGCTGCACACCCAAGATGCCACTGTCCCGGAGGCGGTCGCCTCTGAGGGCGAAGCGCCGTCAGAAGTTGCGCCCTCAGAAGCTGCGCCGGAAGAAGCCCCGGCCGATGTAACCGTCGCAGAAGACGAAACCGCCCCTGTCGCCGACAGCGAAGACGAAACCGAAACGGCGGAAGAGGCCGAGCCCGAGAAGAACGGCTTCGCCGATCTCGGCCTGTCGGAGCCAATCCTGCGCGCCATCGCCGAAATGGGCTACCTCACCCCCACGCCGATCCAGGCGCAGGCCATCCCGTATGTGCTGATGGGCCGCGACGTTCTCGGCTGCGCCCAGACCGGCACAGGCAAAACGGCCAGCTTCACGCTGCCCATGCTCGATATCCTGCAAGGCAGCCGCGCCCGCGCCCGCATGCCGCGCAGCCTGATCCTGGAGCCGACGCGTGAACTCGCCCTGCAGGTGGCCGAGAACTTCGTCAAATACGGCAAGCATCTGAAACTCACCCACGCCCTGATCATCGGCGGCGAGAGCATGTCCGACCAGAAGGACCTGCTCAACAAGGGTGTGGACGTGCTGATCGCCACCCCCGGCCGGCTGATCGACATGTTCGAGCGCGGTGGCATGCTGCTGACCCAGACCTCTGTGCTTGTGATCGACGAGGCCGACCGGATGCTCGACATGGGCTTCATCCCCGATGTCGAGCGCATCGTGGCGATGCTGCCGCCGAACCGCCAGACGCTGTTCTTCTCGGCCACCATGGCGCCGGAGATCAAGCGCCTGGCCGATGCGTTCCTGCGCAACCCCAAGGAGATCTCGGTCTCAAAGCCGGCGTCGGTCGCCCCCACGATCACCTCACGCATGGTAATGGTTAATGATACCGACAAGCGCGAGGCCCTGCGCCGGCTGATCCGCTCCGAGGACGTGCAGAACGCCCTGATCTTCTGCAACCGCAAGAGGGACGTGGACATTCTGTTCAAGTCGCTCTCGCGCCACGGCTTCGACGTCGGCGCCCTGCACGGCGACATGGCCCAGCCGGTGCGCTTTGCGACGCTGGAGAAGTTCAAGGCCGGGGATTTGCGCCTGCTGTGCTGCTCGGATGTGGCGGCGCGCGGCATCGACATTGGCGGGCTGAGCCATGTGTTCAACTTCGATGTGCCGATCCATGCCGAGGATTTCGTCCATCGCATCGGCCGTACCGGGCGCGCTGGCAGGGAAGGCAAGACCTTCATGCTGGCCACGCCGGATGACCGTCTGGCGGTTGAGGCGATCGAAAAGCTGACCAATACGAAGTTCGAGACGGTGACGATTGACGGGCTCGACCCCGTGGAGTTCTCCGAAGGCCGCGGCAAGCGGGGCCGTGGGCGTGGCAAGCCGGTTGACGCAAAATCGGACAAGCCGAAGCGGGACCACAAGCGCGAGCCCAAGGCCGAAGAGGTCGTTGAAGACACACCCAAGGTCGCCGACGAGGCCAGGCCGAAGCGTAGCGAGCCGCGGCGTGCGCCACGTGGACGGTCGCGTGCCGACGCTGTGCCGGTACCGGTGGACGCTCCACAGCCCGAGGTCAATTTCGAGCCGCGACCCATCGAACGCCAAGTGGAGCGCACGCCAGAGCCGCGCTTCGATCGCAACGCCAACCCGCGCTTCGACCGCAATCGTGATCGCCCGCGCCGCGACGACGATCTTGGTCCTGCGGTACTCGGCTTCGGTGACGAAACACCTGCGTTCATGCTGGTGGCAGCGATGCCGAAGCGCCATATCTCAGCAACGGCGTCCGCATCGCAGGACGCAGCCGACACGGAGGATTAAGCCATGAACGTCATTTCCCAGATCGCCGTTGAAACCGCCAAGAAGTCCCCGCTGGCCCCGTTCAAATGGGACGACGCGCTGATGCTGGATGGCCAGCTTTCGGAAGACGAGCGCGCCATCCGCGATGCCGCGAACGCCTATTGCCAGGACAAGCTGATGCCGCGCGTGCTCATGGCCAATCGCCATGAAAAGTTCGACCGCGAAATTATGAACGAGTTCGGCGAACTCGGCTTCCTCGGCGCCACGCTCGACAGCCACGGCTGCGCCGGCGTGAACTACGTCAGCTACGGCCTGATGGCCCGCGAAGTAGAACGTGTGGACAGCGGCTATCGCAGCGCGTTCTCCGTGCAGTCCTCGCTGGTCATGTTCCCAATCCACGAATTCGGCTCCGAAGACCAGAAAGACCGCTTTCTGCCCAAGCTGCGCACCGGCGAGTTCGTCGGCTGCTTCGGCCTGACCGAACCGGATGCCGGCTCAGACCCCGCCTCGATGCGCACCCGCGCCAAGTCCGTGGACGGTGGCTATCTCGTCAGCGGCTCCAAGACCTGGATCACAAATTCCCCGATCGCGGACGTGTTCATCGTCTGGGCCAAGGACGATTCCGGCGATATTCGCGGTTTCATCCTCGAAAAAGGCATGGCTGGCCTCACCGCGCCCAAGATCGAAGGCAAGTTCAGCCTGCGCGCCAGCATCACCGGCATGATCATGATGTCCGACGTGTTCGTGCCTGCAGCCAACATGCTGCCAAAGGTCAAAGGCCTGCGCGGCCCGTTCTCCTGCCTTAACCGCGCCCGCTACGGGATCTCCTGGGGTGCCCTGGGCGCCGCCGAGTTCTGCTGGCACGCGGCACGCGACTACACCATGCAGCGCATGATGTTCGGCCGCCCCCTCGCCGCCACCCAGCTCATCCAGAAGAAGCTGGCGGACATGCAGACCGAAATCACCATCGGCCTGCAGGCCGTCCTCCGCCTCGGCCGGTTGATGGACGAACACGCCGCCGCCGCCGAGATGATCAGCCTGTGCAAGCGCAACAGCTGCGGCAAGTCGCTGGACATCGCCCGTATGTCGCGTGACATGCATGGCGGCAACGGTATCGCCGACGAATACCACGTCATCCGCCACGTGATGAACCTGGAGGCCGTGAACACCTACGAGGGCACGCACGACGTGCACGCCCTCATCCTCGGCCGCGCCCAGACGGGATTGTCAGCATTCGGGGTGTAGTCCTTCCGGCATCTGCCCAGATCCGCATTCAGCGGCTGGGCAGCGATGGCGACGGGGTGGGCGAACTACCGACGGGCGAGCGGGTCTATGTGCCCTTCACCCTGCCCGGCGAACTCTGCGACGTCCGCCCGACGGGCAAGCGCGGCGAGGGTTTCGCCGCGGTGGCCGACGTGGTGCTGGAACCAAGCCCGCAACGTATCGAGCCACCCTGCCTGCATTTTGCAACGTGCGGCGGCTGCGCGCTGCAGCATTGGGATGCCCACGAATACCTGGCCTGGAAAACCAACCTCCTGACGGCCGCGCTGCGCCGCGCCGGCTTCGAGCCAGCCCCGCTGCCGATCATCCAAACGCCCCCCTACCAACGCCGCCGCATGGATCTGGCCATAAGGCGCGATCTCGGCATCACTTTGGGCCTGCACGCCGCGCGCGACTCCACGGTGATCGACCTCATCGAATGCCACGTCCTGCACCGAACGCTCTTCAAACTTCTCGCCCCGATGCGCGTGCTGCTGCGCGGCCTGAACGGGCTGGGGCGTGAAGGCTCGGCAATCGTCAACCTGCTCGACAGCGGCCCCGATCTGCTGCTGCGCACCGACCGACCGCTCTCGGTGGTCGACCGCACCCGCCTCGCCGCCTTCGCCACCGAACACAAGATGCCGCGCGTGATGTGGGCGCAGAACACCGGCACGCCCGAGATTGCCGCCCTGCTGCGCCCCGCCACCACCAGCCTCTCCGGCACCGAGATCATCCCGCCTCCAGGTGGCTTCCTGCAGGCCTCCCGCCCTGGTGAGGCCGCGATCATCGCTGCGGTGATGGCCGCCCTGCCCGCCAAGCCCACCGCAAAATCTCGCGTGCTGGAGCTTTACGCCGGCAGCGGCACGCTCACCTTCGCCATCGCAAAACACATGCGCGTGCACGGGGTGGAAGGCGACCCGCTCGCCGCCGGTGCCCTCAAAGCCGCCGCCGACGCCACTGGCCAGACCGGCCGCGTGACCGTGGAAAAACGCGACCTCGTGCGCCAGCCGCTCTCAGCCAAAGAGATCGACGCCTTCGCCTGCGTGGTGCTCGACCCTCCGCATGGCGGCGCCGAAATCCAGACCGCGCAGATCGCGGCATCCAAAATCAAGCGCGTCATCTATGTGAGCTGCAACCCCGGCGCTCTGTCCCGCGACGCCGCCATGCTGCGCGGCGTGGGGTTCAAACTGGTCTCCACCCAGCCGGTCGACCAGTTCCTGTGGTCCGCCAGGCTGGAAAGCGTGAGCGTCTTCACGCGATAAGGTATTTCGCTACCAGCTTTCAGGCTCCCGCACACCGACGGCGCGCGGCGGAAGGGTTGGCCCGTCTGATATTGGCCGGCTTGGTCCCCTGCTCTCACCGTATTAACCCCGTCCCCTCGAAGATGGGCCTAGGTTCACAAGGAGTGATCCACACGGGAGACCACCATGAACGAAGTCACACTACCGTCTGGCAGCTGGATTTTGGTATGCGACGGCGCCAAGGCGCTGATCTTCTCCAATTCCGGCAGCCCCGTGAAGCCACGCCTGGAACTGGTCGACGTCGCCGTGCAGAAATTGGCCATGGCCCATGATCTCGGCACCGACCGTCCGGGCCGAGTTCATCAATCCGTTGGCTCCGCCCGCAGCGCCAACGAGCAAACCGACTGGCACGACGTGGGGGAGACCGAATTCCTCCACGCCACCGTCCAAACGCTGGATACGCTGGTGGTCGAGCATCACGTCAAAAGCCTCGTGATCGTGGCGCCCCCAAAGGCGCTCGGCATTCTGCGCACCCGCCTCACGCCAGCCCTCAAAGCAATCCTCACGGCGGAGTTGGGCAAAGACCTCGTCGGCCACACCACCCACGACATCGAGTTGCACCTGGCCACCTGACATAGGCCCGGCATCGCCCGTCCGTCGCCCCCCAGCGATGCCGGGCGATGCAGGCCCTATGCGCCCACCTTTTCGCTCTCGGTCAATTGGCATCCGTTGATCTTCCAGCTGCCATCGGGCTGGAGTTCCATGATGTAGAGCGCCAGATACGCGCGCCCGTCCGGCCCAACCAATTCCACTCTTTGGATGATGCGCCCATTCTCATCGGCCAGCCCCGCAAACACGGAGTGCTGCGCCCGATACACCGGCGGATACCCGCGCTGCACCATCGACAGAAAATTTCCGGCAGTGCCGAACATTTCCTGGATCATCGGAGACGCCTTCTCAAAGGCAGCACCGGCATCATCATTCTGGAATGCATCCAACTGGCTGGTGATCACCGATTGAATTGCCGCACGATCAGCCGGTGTTTGCGCGCGGGCCGCTCCCGCAATCAATCCGATCACCAACGCCAGCACAATGCGCATCTCCCGCTCCTATGAAAATAGTGCGCCTATACATGGAAGCTCTCGCCACAGCCGCAACGGCCCTTCTCATTCGGATTGACGAAGGTGAACCCAACCGAAAGCGCCTTCACCTCATAATCCATCGTCGTGCCGATCAGGAACAACGTGGCTTTGCGGTCCACCAGAACGGTCAGC
>JBBROR010000212.1:0-5943 GCA_038229175.1 Acetobacterales bacterium
CACCCAATCCCTGCCGCAAAAGGTGTTCTACGCCGGCCCGATGTTCCGCTACGAGCGCCCGCAAAAGGGCCGGTACCGCCAGTTCCACCAGATCGGCGCGGAGCTGATCGGCCCGTCCGAGCCGCTGGCGGATGCCGAAGTGATCGCGTGCGGCTGGGATATTCTGAAGGCGCTGGGTATCTCCGACGATGTAACTTTGGAGCTGAACACCCTCGGCGATGCGGAAAGCAAGCTCAATTATCGCGCAGCCTTGGTTTCTTACTTCTCAGATCACAAAGCCCAGCTGTCCGAAGAAAGCGAGCTTCGTCTAGATCGCAATCCTATGCGTATTCTTGATAGCAAAGACGATGGTGATCGCCGATTAGTAGCTCATTCACCTACCATTGAGCCTTATTTGTCGAAATCGGCAGCAACGTTTTATAAAAATCTACAAGAGAAGTTGGCTAATTTTAACATTTACCCGACGATCAACCCTAGGATCGTTCGGGGACTGGATTACTATAGCCACACCGCATTTGAGTTTGTCACCACCGCTCTGGGATCACAGGGCACGGTCATGGCAGGCGGTCGCTATGATGGTCTTGTTGAGGAAATGGGCGGACCCAAAGTTGCAGCTGTTGGCTGGGCTGCTGGCATCGAACGACTTTCGATGCTGTGTCAGAAAACTGTCGATGCACCAAGATCCGTTTTCATTATCCCTCATAATCCCAGCAAAAATCTTTTGATGCCTCCTCACCCTTTAGAGTCGCAGTTTGAAGGCCTAGCACTGGAGGCACTGCAAGAGCTCAGGAATGCGTGGATACGAGCCGAAATAAGCTATAGCGGTTCTCCAAAACGTCGAATGGAACGAGCTAATAAGGCTAACGCGCGATTTGCTGTTTTTATGCCGTCATACGATGCAGCAGATGGTGAAAAGCAGAATCTATTTGGAGTTCGTGATCTAGATGACGGAAGTCAGACGTTCGTTAAACGTGACGATCTAATTCAATACATCAAAAGTCGGCTGAAATGAGTGGCACCAGCCTCGCCCTCAAACTCGACCGCATCACCGACCGCGCCGAGGAACTGCGCGCGCTCCTCGGCGAAGGCCAGCTCACCGGCGAGGCGTATCAGAAAACATCGCGCGAGCTCAGCGAGCTCGAACCCATCGTCGAGCGCGTCGCCGAACTGCGCGCCGCCGAGCGGGACGCCGCCGATGCCATTGAGATGCTCGAAGACCCCGACATGCGCGACATGGCGGAAGAGGAACTGCGCTCGCTCAAGGACCGCATCCCCACCCTCGAACACTCCATCCGCATCGCCCTGCTGCCGAAAGACGAGGCCGACGACCGGTCCGGCCTGCTGGAAATCCGCCCCGCCGCTGGTGGCGACGAGGCCGGCCTGTTCGCCGGCGAGCTGTTCCAAATGTATCAGAAATACGCGGCCGCCCAGGGTTGGCGCTTCGAGGTGATGGATTACGACGAGAGCGAACTCGGCGGTATCCGCGGCGCCACCGCCGAAATCACCGGCAAATCCGTGTTCGCACGCCTGAAATACGAATCGGGCGTGCACCGCGTCCAGCGCGTGCCCGCCACCGAAAGCCAGGGCCGCATCCACACCTCGACGGTAACGGTGGCGATCATGCCCGAGGCGGAAGAAGCTGACGTCCAGATCAACGAAGCCACCGACCTGCGCATCGACGTGTATCGCGCCCAGGGCGCTGGCGGCCAGCACGTCAACAAAACCGAGTCGGCCGTGCGCATCACCCATCTTCCCACCGGCCTGGCCGTTGCAATGCAGGAAGAAAAAAGCCAGCACAAGAACAAGGCCAAGGCCATGAAGCTGCTGCGCGCCCGCCTGTATGAGCAGCAGCGGGCTGCTCTGCACGCCACACGCTCCGCCGACCGCAAATCCCAGGTCGGCACCGGCGACCGCGCCGAGCGGATCCGCACCTACAATTTCCCGCAGGGGCGCGTGTCCGACCATCGCATCAACCTCACGCTGTATAAAATCGACCGTGTGATGATGGGCGAGCTGGACGACTTCATCGACGCGCTGACCGCCGAGGACCAATCCGCCCGGCTCGCGGCCGAAGAGTGATCGCGATTGGCAACCTGCTGCGGGACGCCGCGGCGCGGCTCGCCCAGGTTGGAATAGACAGCGCCGCGTTGGAAGCCCGGCTTTTGATGGCCCACGCGCTTGGCGTTGATCGTGCGGTGTTTCTCGATCGCCGCCGCAGCGTGGATCCCGGCTGCTTCGAAGCCTTGCTGACGCGCCGCCTGGCGCATGAGCCGCTGGCGTTCATCACGGGCATGCAGGGGTTCTGGACCTTGGATCTCGCAGTGTCGCCGGAGACGCTGATCCCGCGCGCCGACTCGGAGACGTTGATTTTGGCGGCAAAGGAACACTGCACCACGCCACCCCGGACGATTTTTGACCTTGGTACCGGCACCGGGGCGCTTCTGTTGGCGGCGCTGGTGGAGTTTCCGGCAGCCTTCGGCCTGGGGGTGGATCTGGCGCCCGGCGCGGCCAGACTTGCCGCGCGCAACGCCCGCACAACCGGGTTGGGCACGCGCAGCGCCTTCCTGTGCGGCGCGTGGGCCGATGCTTTGGTGGGCCGGTTCGATTTGGTGCTGTCAAATCCGCCGTATATTCCTTCGGGCGATATTGCGGCGCTGATGCCGGAAGTGTCGCTTTTTGAACCGGCCGGCGCGTTGGATGGCGGGACGGACGGCCTGGATTGCTACCGCGACCTGATGGCCACGTTGCAGCGCGTGCTAACCCCCCAGGGGGTCGCGGTGCTGGAACTCGGAGCCGGCCAGGCGGAGGCAGTCACGGCACTTGCGGCTCGGATGGGCCTTGCGAGAGTTGCGTTGAAAGCAGATCTGGGCGGAATACCGCGGGCATTGGTGCTTCGGGCAGAAAAAGGATTAGGCACTGCGGCGCAGGGCGGCTAGCTTATCGTGGCCCGACAATGATGACCGCAAGGTTTCTCTCGATGTTCCGGCCAACCCGACCTGATCGAACTGCCAGATTGGTGTTCTCCCGGTGGGTGTTGGCTTCGGAACGTGGGCAAAGGTCAACAGACTATTTTGCAATGATATGACCCTGATGGCCAGGGCAACGGTCCACCCCGCATATCTCTTGTGCGATGTGGTCGTGGCAGCGACCGGACCAGCGTGGCAGCGGCCTCGCTTTCGGTCTCGCCGAGACACTTAGGAAAGCGCGATGGCACTCGCATGAACATGAAACGTATGCGCGGACGCAACCACCGGGGCGGCAATGGTGGAGGCGGTGGTGGCGGCGGTGGCGGGGGGCAGATCCGCCAGCAGAGCGGCCCGGCTCCGCTGAACCGCAATCACGTCTTTGACAGCGTGGGCCCGGACCTGCGCATCCGCGGCACGGCCCAGCAGCTGTTCGAGAAATACCTCCAGCTTGGTCGCGATGCGTCCAGCAGTGGCGACCGGGTGATGGCTGAAAGCTATTTCCAATATGCCGAGCATTATTTCCGCATCCTGAACGCGATGGCGCAGGCCACGCAGCAGGGCCAGCCCAGCGGCCAGCAGCGGCCCCCGCGAACGCATGAGAACAACGGCCCCGAGGTCATGGGCACCCAACAGGATGGCGAGCCAGGCGAAGCCGAAGTCACCAGCAATGGCGCGCATCAAACGATGCAGCCCGCGGGCCTTGGGGACCAGCCTGGTGGCGAGTCGCGGGAAATTCCGATCAGCGCGGCCCCACCGGAAGAGTAATCCTGCCGGTCTAAGGGCTCTTATAGGCCGACTGCGCGCCAAGCCTATGAGAGCCCGAGTCGTTCGAAGAGATCGATCAGCACCAGGCTGACGTTGAACTTGAAGTCGTCGGTTCTGCGCACCGTTTCGAATGCGCGGGCGATTGGCCAAAGCTCGAAGCTTTCAACCTCGCCATCGGCTGCGAGCGGCATGAAATCTTCAGGCAGCATGACGTCGTAACAATGCAGGAAGTCTCGGCGCAAACCTTCCTCGCGCAGCATCGTGTACTGTAACGCGCTTGTTTTGAGCGCTTGCGTTGCCAGCTGCGCCGGGATGGCAGCTTCCTCGGCACTTTCTTTGATCAAGGTTTCCCACGGCGTCATGCCAGCCGAGACGCCGCCGGCCACGAGGTGGTCGAGCTTGCCGGGGTCCAGCGCCTTGTCCGCCGCGCGTCGGGCCACCCACAGATGCAGTCCGTCCGCCCGCTGAACCAAACCGTTGAGATGCACGCCCTCAGCCATGACGCCGAAGGCCGGCAATGCGCCGCGGTCGATCGTGGTCAATGCCGGAGTCCCCGGCCGCGCGCGCACGTCGAAGGCTTCATCCCGAAATCGGTAAAAACCGCGCATCGCAAGGTCATGAGCCAGGGCGGGCAGCGAAAGCGGATCGGCAAGGACAAGCCCGTCATCGACGGCCGACACTGCCCCCGATGCACGCAACTCGATTGCGATCTGGGGTTCCAGCCAGCCGACCTGTGCCGAGCCGATCCAAAGTGCCAGGCGGTCTCCTGGCAGCACAAAATTGTTGCAAGCGGCGATATGGCGGCGGAAATCTTCGTTCATCGCGTGGCGTTATAGCACAGCTTCCCTGCTGAACAGCCGGGCGCGTGATAACCGGCTTTGCAAGCGCCCCAGTAGGTGCCACATCCACCGCATGAGAGCAGCACCGGTCATTCCACCCAGCCCCCTTGACCGCAGCGCGTGGCGCACGATCGTCGACTTGCTTCCCTATCTTTGGCCGAAAGGCGAGGGTGGCACGCGCGCTCGCGTGGTGCTGGCCACCGCGTTCCTGATTGCCGCCAAGATTGCCACCGTGTACGTGCCACTGATCTACAGTCGCGCGGTTGACGCGTTGGCGCCTGGCCAGGCCATGCTGGTTGTCCCGATCAGCCTTATCGGCGCCTATGGCCTGTTGCGCGTGGCCAGCGCGGGCTTTGCCGAACTGCGGGACGCCACGTTCGCCGCGGTGCAGCAGCGCGTCATGCGCAAGGCGGGTATGCAAAGCTTCGAGCATATGCACCGCCTGTCGCTGCGCTTTCATCTGGACCGCCAGACCGGCGGCCTGTCGCGCAACATCGAGCGCGGAACCACCGGCATCGAGCTGGTGCTGCGGCTGGCGGTGTTCAACATCCTGCCAACGCTGTTCGAGGTCTGCCTTGTCACTGCCATCCTGTGGAACATGTTCGACTGGCGTTTTGCCGCCGTCACGTTCACGGCGGTTGCCGTCTATCTCACCTTCACCATGCTGTTCGCCAACTGGCGCGTGCAGTTCCGCCGCACCATGAACGAGACCGACAACGACAGCCGCACCAAGGCCGTCGATAGCCTGCTGAACTACGAGACGGTGAAATATTTCGGCAACGAGCATCATGAGGCTGCCCGCTATGACCGGGCCCTGGCGCGTTATGAAAAGGCTGCCGTTAAAAGCCAGGTGACGTTGAACATGCTAAACATCGGCCAAGCGGCCATCATCGCCGGCGGCCTGGCACTGGTGATGCTGATGGCCGCGCAGGGCGTGCGCGACGGCACGATGAGCGTGGGCAAGTTTGTGCTGGTGAATACCTATCTCATGCAGCTTTACCAGCCGCTCAACTTCATCGGCTTCGTCTACGTGCAGATCAAACAGGGCCTGGTGGACATGGAGGCCATGTTTCGCCTGCTCTCCACCAACGCCGAAATCAAGGACAGGCCCGGTGCCATCACGCTTCCGGTGTCGCATGATGCAGCCGAAGTGGTGTTCGACCGCGTGGTGTTCGGCTATCGGCCCGACCGGGTGATCCTTCACGGCGTCAGCTTCACGGTGCGGCCGGGGGAAAGCCTGGCGGTGGTGGGGCCAACCGGGGCCGGCAAGTCCACCATCAACCGCCTGCTGTTCCGCTTCTATGACGTAACCGGCGGAGCCATCCGTATCGACGGCATCGATATCCGCGATATCGCCCAGGACAGCCTGCGCG
>JBBROR010000213.1:0-5910 GCA_038229175.1 Acetobacterales bacterium
GAACGCCGCCGGATCGGACCAGCCGGCGTTGCCGCCGGCCACGATGCGGCGCACGAGCGAATAGCCGTTGGAGTGCACGCCCGAGCTTGCCAGCCCCAGCACCACATCGCCTGCCGAGACGTCCTTCGGCAGCAGGTCGGACCGCTCGGCGGCACCCACGGAGAAGCCGGCCAGATCGTAGTCGCCGTCGTGATACATGCCGGGCATTTCGGCCGTCTCGCCACCCACCAGGGCGCAGCCGGCGATCTCGCAGCCTTTCGCAATGCCCCCGATCACCCGGGCTGCATCGGCCATGGCCAGCTTCCCGGTTGCGAAGTAATCGAGGAAAAACAGTGGCTCGGCGCCCTGGACCACCAGATCGTTGACGCACATGGCAACCAGGTCGATGCCCACCGTGTCATGCGCGCCGCTGTCGATGGCGATACGCAACTTGGTGCCCACGCCGTCCGTTGATGACACAAGCACAGGGTCGATGAAGCCGGCGGCCTTGAGATCGAACAATGCGCCGAAACCGCCGAGGCCGCCCATCACGCCAGCGCGGCTGGTGGCCTTGGCAAGCGGCTTGATGTGGTCGACCAGCGCGTCTCCCGCGTCGATATCCACGCCGGCGTCACGATAGGTCATGCTGGGCATGGCGGGTTCCGGTTATACAATGCCCATGAGGGTGGATCACGAGCGGGAAATGATGTCGGAAGTGACAAAGATGCGCGCAAACAACCATAGCGGTTCTCGATCTGCAAATTGCAGGATGTCAGCCATATGAACGCGCTGCAGCCGGTGGGTGCAAACAGCCATACGTCGACGCGTGGGCAGCGTATCGCACTGCTGGCGGGCCTGGCCGTGGTGTCCGTTGTGGCCCTGCAACTGTTCGCCTCGGTGCTTCTGCCCTTCGTGGCGGCCGCCGGGATTGCGTATTTCCTCGATCCGCCCGCCAGCCGGCTCAGTCGGCTGGGAATACCGCGCACGGTGGCCGCCATCATCATGGTGCTGGCGCTGTTGACCGTCGTGCTGCTGTTTGCGCTGCTGCTCTATCCGCTGATCCTGGCGCAGATTGGCATCCTGTTTTCCCGCGTGCCCGATTACGCCGTGGCCGTGCGCGCATTCGCGGCCGAACAGATCGCTCATCTGCAGACCCGACTCGGCCCCGACATTGTGGACGAGAAGCTGCGCGACCTGGTGGGCGGCCAGGCCGGCTCCATCGTGTCTTTCGTGGCCGGTGCGCTGCGCGGCGTGATCGGCGGCGGTTTTGCGCTTTTCAATGTGCTGACCCTGGTGATCGTGACGCCGGTGGTCGCGTTCTATCTGCTGCGGGACTGGCAGGGCGTGATCTCGCGCATCGATGGCTGGCTGCCGCATCGCTACGCGGGCGTCTTCCGCGCCCAGGCACACGAGGTGGACCGCATCCTGTCCGCCTGGCTGCGTGGCCAGCTGATCTGCTGCTTCGTGCTCGCACTCTATTATGCCGCCGCCCTGTCGGCGGTGGGCCTCGATCTCGGACTGATCGTGGGCATGACGGCGGGATTGCTGTCGTTCATCCCCTATGTTGGCAGCATCACCGGGCTGGTTGTCGCCACGGCCTTGGCCTTCGCGCAGTTTCCCACCTGGACCGGCATCATCGAGGTTGGTGTGGTGTTCATCGTGGGCCAGTTGCTGGAGGGCTACGTGATCTACCCCCGCTTCCTCGGCGATCGTGTGGAACTGCATGCGGTGTGGGTGATTTTCGCGTTGTTCGCAGGCGGGGCGGCGTTCGGCTTCGTGGGCGTGCTGCTGGCGGTGCCGGTGGCGGCAATCATCGGTGTGCTGTGCCGGTTCTGGCTGCGCCGCTACCTCGACAGCCCGCTGTATCTCGATCCGCCATCCGCCGAGACGCTGGAGCCGCCCGCCAACCTGACGCTTGAACGGCCGCTTTGAGTAACCTTCCACGAATCCGCCAGCTGGCGCTGCCCTTCCCGCATGCGCCGCGGTTCGACCGGATGGCATTCTTCGAGGCACCGTCCAACCTGCAGGCGGTGGCGCTGCTGGCGAGACCGCAGGCCTGGCCGCAGCATCGCCTTGCGGTATGGGGCGATGCCGGCAGCGGCAAGTCGCATCTGCTGGACCGCTGGGCGCGTCGCCACCGCGCCACACGCCTGTCGGGGCAGGGATTGCAGCTGGAGCCGCCGACCGGGCCGCTGGCGATCGACGATGCCGATCTGGCCGCCGAGCGCCCTTTGCTCCATGTGCTCAACGCCGCGTCCGAAGCAGGCTTTTCGGTGGTGATCGCCGGCCGCGCGGCGCCGGCGCGGTGGGACACGAACCTGCCCGACCTCGACAGCCGCCTGCGCGCCACGCTGGCTGTGGAAATCCGCCCCGCCGATGATGACCTGCTGCGCGCCTTGCTGGCCTCACTTTTGGCCGATCGCCAGCTTCCGGTGCCCGAGACAGTACAGGAATTCCTGCTCCGCCACCTGCCGCGAACCCCCGCGGCGCTGCGGGAGGCGACTGCGAGGCTTGACCATCTGGCGCTGGCCAGCGGCGGGCGCATCACCCGCGCCATGGCCGCGGCCGTTGTGTTTGCAATCGCGGAAGCCGATCCCGCATCACTATCAAGCTTTCATGACGATTTGACGTGGCATCAGCTCGCCACCTCGCCGGATGGACCCGGTTTCCTGTAGGAACGCGCAATGAACGAGACCAACGCTGCCACACAGCCTCCCCTATCGGAGCCGTCTATGTCGCAAGCCGTCGACGTCCTCGGCGCCGATCGGTTCATCAACCGCGAGCTGTCCTGGCTGGACTTCAACCAGCGCGTGCTGGATGAAGCCGAAAATCAGCACCATCCCCTGCTGGAGCGTGTGCGATTTATATCGATCAGCGCGGGAAACCTCGACGAATTCTACTCGGTGCGCGTGGCGGGCCTCATCGGCCAGGCCAAGGCCGGGGTCACTGGCCTGTCACCGGACGGCCGCACCCCAGCCCAGCAACTTGCTGACGTGACAGCACGGGCCGAAGCACTGATGGGCGAGCAGCAGCGCGTCTGGAGCGAATTGCGCGGCCTGCTCGGCGCCGCCGGCGTCCTCGTCACGCAAACCGACGCTTTGTCATCATCCGACCGCGCCTGGCTCGAAGCCTGGTTCATGGAACGCGTATTTCCGGTACTAACGCCGCTGGCCGTCGACCCCGCGCACCCCTTCCCGTTCATTCCCAACATGGGCCTCGTGATGGCGCTGCGGCTGGTGCGCGACGAGGACGGCCACGCGATGCGCGGGCTGATTCCGCTGCCAACATTGGTGGAGCGTTTCGTGCGCCTGCCGGCCGACGACACCGGGGTGATCCGGTTTGTGATGCTGGAAGACGTCGCCAGCCTGTTCATGTCGCGCATTTTTCCCGGGTTTCGCGTGCTGGGCCAGGGGATGTTCCGGCTGATCCGCGACACCGACGTGGAGTTCGAGGACGAGGCCGAGGATCTCGTGCGGTCCTACGAGACTGCCCTGAAACGCAGGCGCCGCGGGGTTGCCATCCATCTCGCGGTTACGTCCACAACGCCGGACGACCTGCGTGATTTCGTGGCCGACGAAATGGACGTGCCACCCGAGGAGGTGTTCGTCCAGCCCGGCATTTTGGGATTGGTGGACGTGAAGCAGCTGATCGGCGACGACCGGCCGGACCTGCTGTTTCCGCCTTACACGCCCCGCTTTCCCGAGCGCATCCGCGATTTTGGTGGCGACTGCTTTGCCGCCATCCGCGCCAAGGACATCGTGGTGCACCACCCGTTCGAGAGCTTCGACGTGGTGGTGCAGTTCCTGCGCCAGGCCGCCGGCGACCCCTCGGTGGTGGCCATCAAGCAGACGCTGTACCGCACCAGCCGCGATAGCCCGATCGTCAATGCGCTGATCGAGGCGGCTGAGGCCGGCAAATCCGTCACTGCCATGGTGGAGCTGAAGGCACGCTTTGACGAAGCCGCCAATATCAGCCTCGCGCGCAGGCTCGAAGCCGCGGGCGTGCAGGTGGTGTTTGGCTTTACGGAGCTGAAGACCCACGCCAAGATCTCGTTGATCGTGCGGCGTGAGGGCGCCGTGATGCGCACCTACGCGCATTTCGGCACCGGCAACTATCACCCGATCACCGCGCGCATCTACACCGATCTCAGCTTCTTCACCTGCGACCCCGACCTTACGCGCGATGCTGCCCGGCTGTTCAACTTCATGACCGGCTACGCCAAGCCGGAGAAGATGGACGCGCTGTCGTTCAGCCCGCTGACCACGCGCAGCGCCATCATGGGGCTGATCGATCACGAGATCGCGTTCGCCCACAAGGGCAAGCCGGCGACCATCTGGCTGAAGCTCAATTCCCTCGTCGATACCGACCTCATCGACAAGCTCTACGAGGCTTCTCAGGCTGGGGTGAAGATTGCCGCCATCGTTCGCGGCATCTGTTGCCTGCGTCCGGGCGTGCCCGGCCTGTCCGAGAACATACGTGTAAAATCGATCGTCGGCCGCTTCCTCGAACACGCGCGCATCTGCGTGTTCGGCAACGGCTACAAGCTGCCCGGCCGCCATGCCAAGGTGTTCATCAGCTCGGCCGACTGGATGGCGCGCAACATGGACTGGCGGGTGGAAACCTTCGTGCCCATCCACAACGCCACCGTGCACGCGCAGATCCTGGACCAGATCATGGTGGTCAACCTGCAGGACAACATGCAGTCCTGGGACCTGGGCGCCGATGGCGGCTGGCGGCGCGAGCATCCGGGCGAAAACGTCACGCCGGTGTCGGCGCATCAGTATTTCATGACCAACCCATCGCTGTCCGGCCGCGGCTCTGCCCTGCATGGCCATACCGCGCCGCCGGTGATACCGCATAGCCGCAAGCAGGACCGCATTCTGCAGGATTAGAAACAAGATCAATGCCTTATACAAATGATTCTGGGCTGCCGCGGTCCGCGGTGGTCGATCTCGGCTCGAACTCGGTACGCCTCGTGGTGTTCGAGGGCCAATGCCGCAATCCCACGCCGATCTTCAACGAGAAGGCGGTGCTCAAGCTCGGCCGTGGCCTGAACGCGTCGGGCAAGCTCAACGAGGACGGGCTCGACCAGGCGCTGATGGTGATGGAGCGCTACAACGCCATCGCCCGCGCCATGGGCGCCAGCCCGTTCGAAGTGCTGTGCACGGCGGCGGTGCGAGATGCCTCCAACGGGCCGGACTTCGTGGCGACGCTGCGCAGCAGGATGCCAGGTGTGCCCATTCATGCCCTGCCCGGCGAGATGGAGGCGGACTATGCCGCCGCCGGCCTGCTCTGCGGCATCCCCACCGCCGATGGCATCCTGGCCGATATCGGCGGCGGCTCGCTGGAACTGGTGCGTTTGAATGCCGGCAAACGCGGCCGAGCGCAGAGCTTGAAGCTCGGCGTGATCCGGCTATCCGAGCGCGCCAATCTCGACCCGATCAGAGCACGCGCCATCGCCGAAACCGATCTGGCCGAGTTGCCCTGGCTGGCCGAGGGCGCCGGGCGCGACCTGTATTTGGTGGGCGGCGCCTGGCGCGCCTTGGCCCGCATCCACCTGGCGCAGACCGGCTATCCGCTCAACATGGTGCACCACTACACCATCGAGCGGGAGGAGGCGCGCGATCTCACCGGCGTGATTGCCGCCGCGTCCCGACGCGCGCTCGAACGCATGCCGGGCGTGGCGCGCCGGCGGGTGGACGATCTGCCGTTCGCCGCCGTGGTGCTGCGCCGCCTGCTGCGTGCCACCTCGGCGCGCAGGGTGATCTTCAGCGCCAACGGCCTGCGCGAGGGCTGGTATATGAGCCATGTGCCAGAAGCCATCCGCAGGCTGGACCCAATGGTCGCCGCAGGCCAGGAGCTGGCGCAGCGCTTCGGCCGCGACCCCGCTTTGCCGCCCGCTTTGGTGGAATGGACCAACCCGCTGTTTCC
>JBBROR010000214.1:0-5844 GCA_038229175.1 Acetobacterales bacterium
AGCTCAGACGCCGTTCGCTGACGCGAAGGTTCAGCCAATCAGCCGCCTTCGCCAGGTTTTCGGATCGGTCCCGCCAAGTCCAGCATTCCCACCACATCTGGGCGTTTGCGGCGGGTAAAGGACGCTGATCGGTCCAGAGGCTCTCCACGGTCCCCGGCCGAATTGTTTCCAGCGGCTCAATCTTGGGCTTGTGTTTGGGATCGCCCTTCGGGGTGTCCTCTTCTGTGTATTGGCGGACCTGCTCTGAAAGGAAGTCGATGCTTTCGAGGGGCACGAACACCGCGCCCACTTCGGCGCCTGTAGCGCTCAGGCGCACCGCGCCCATCCTGATGTGCTTGTTTGACCAAGTGAGGTCCGGAAGTCTCTCGCCTTCAGCACCTGCCACTTCCAGGTACAGCCCGGACCGTCCGAAACTCACCGCTGCATCCCGGGCCGTCAGGCGCTCGCGAGCCGTCGCCACCGATGTCGCCAGCTCTTGGATCAGTCGCTGTCCGTGGAGGGTACGGTTGCGTCCGGAGCTCACGCCGCTCATGTCGAGCCGCGGTGGACCATATTCTCCGGCCAGTCGGCGGCCCTCGATGCGGACGTGCTTCAGTTGGTGCGAATCGGGCGGCGTGTCGGCCATCGCGCGAGTTCACGTGGCAAATCGTATATTGTCGAGCTTTCAGGGCGGAGTGGGTGTGACTTATCCCTCGCCCAACGCCGACATCGTGTCGCGAACCGCGCGGCGTTCTTGCAGCGCCACGACTAGTCGATCGGTGGAAACACCGTCGGCATCGTCCAGGATCGCTGCCTTAATCACCTCATCCGATGCGCGCGCGAGATCTGCCTGGCTGAGACCATGCGCCGCCTCAATAATCTTGGCCCAGCCCATGCGCCCCACCTTGAAGCGGCCTAGGCGGGCCTCCACCATTGTGCGGATCGCCGACGCGTCGGGCAGGCCGTACTCAAGTACGTCGTCGAACCTACGAAACAGCGCGCGGTCTAGAAGCTCGGGGTGGTTCGTAGCGCCGACCACCAAGCTATCGGTGCTATTGGGCTCTTCGAGGAACTGCAGGAAAGAGTTCAGGACGCGGCGCATTTCGCCCACGTCGTTGTCCGCTGTCCGACGACCGCCGATCGCATCGAATTCGTCGAACAAGTAGACGGCCCGGGTGCTCGCGACTTGGTCGAACACAAGGCGCAACTTCGCCGCCGTCTCACCCATGAAACGTGTGATCAAGGTATCGAGCCGAATGGTGAAAAGCGGCAACCGAAGTTCACCCGCGAGCGCCGATGCGGTTAGAGTCTTGCCGGCGCCAGGCGGGCCCACGAACAGCAACCGAGCGCTAGGTTTTTGGCCATGCTCGCGCAGTCGGTCCCGCCGGCGTTGTTGCAGGACGATGCGATCGAGGCGGTCGCGAACCTCCGCCCTCAGCACCACGTCAGCTAGTCGCGCCTTGGGGTAAGTCGCATTAAGCAGGTTCTGGAGTTCGCCGCGCGGTCGGGTAATCGGGATCGTCACATCTGGTCCGCGACCGGGCTTTGCACGCTCGCGCGCCGCGTCGACCAGCCGCTTGAGTTCGTCCGCCACGTCCTTGCGGCCTCGGCGCGATTCGGCGGCAGCCACCTGCAGCGCGATTGAGAGGAATTGCTCCTCCTCGCCCTGTACGTGGCTGTTTAGCAGCGCAACAATCTGTCTTGCCGTGGCCATTCGACCAATTCCATCAGGGCGGCGCATTGTCTGCGCCGCGTCCCTTCTGTGAGGTTAACGCGTTGCCTATCAGCCTGCGAGCCTCCGATGTGCGATTTTCGGACGCGAAGGCCGCAGGTCCGGATAACGATGGCCCGGAATCTACCCGGAGGCGCAGAATGCGGGGCTGGTGGTCGCCGAATGTCCGTTTCACGCGTCGGTTCCTTGGTCCGCTCCTGGCGCATAGAAGGCACGGGGCAAGACGCCCGAAAGCGAACGTGTCGTGAACTGCAAAGTGTCGCCTAATATATCTTATCGGAAATTGGTAACTTTATGACTCTGTATATAATGACTTTCACCACTCTCTGTGCAATGGCATTATCAGAAATAACCGAGGGCCGATCAACCCGCTTAACCTCACCCGTCCGGCGCACCTTTCCGGAGAGCTTGGCTCTCCGCCCGTAGCCGCACCCATAGGACAACGGCATTTATGATGGTGAAAACGACCGCATAGGCGGTGAGCCCGAACGCCAAGGGCAGGACGGCGATCTCAGCGACAACGACCATATAGTTGGGGTGGCTGAAGAACCGGTACGGCCCGCCCCGCACCAAGGGCGCACCCGGGAGGACGATGATCCGCGTGGTCCAGCGGTCGCCCAGCGTCACCAGAACCCAAACTCGCAAGAGCTGAAGGACCACGAACACCGCCAGCCAACCCAGGCCGATGGGCCGGTTCCAGGCGAGGAGCCAGAGTCCGGCCAGCCAGGCGCCGTGCATCGCGACCATGATGGGATAGTGGTTGGCCCCGCGCTCATATGCGCCGCGGGCGATCAGAGCCCGGGTGTTTCGATTGGCGATGACAAGCTCAGCAAGCCGCTGAAGGGTGACGAGACCCAAGACGACCAGCGAAAGGGTCACGCGGCACGCTTCAGGCTAACCGTGCTCGCCGTGAACCCTGGGCCAAGCGCCGTCACCACCGA
Source organism: Acetobacterales bacterium (assembly GCA_038229175.1). Classification (GTDB taxonomy): domain Bacteria; phylum Pseudomonadota; class Alphaproteobacteria; order Acetobacterales; family Acetobacteraceae; genus CAIQQQ01. The sequence goes on from JBBROR010000214.1 coordinate 2,653, forward strand.
TGTGGTCGGTAATCCTCTGCGGCGAGCACGGTCCAGAACAAACAGCGCAGTGGGCGCCGACATATTGCCGTGATCGGCCAGAACATCCCGTTCGAGGTCCAGCCGGCCTTGGCCGATGGATAGGGACTGCTCCAGCGCTTCGATAACCTTCATCCCACCGGGATGGCAGATGAAGCGATCCACACCTTCGACGCCGAGTCCCTGTTGCTGCAGCATGCTGTCCATCGCCGGGCGCAGGTGTTCCTTCGCGAACGGCGGAATGGAGCGCGCGAAAACGACCCCAAGTCCGGTGGGGTCAACGCGCCAACCCATGATGTCGAGCGTGTCGGGCCACGTATGCTGCGCGGACGCGGAAATGTTGGCGAATCCGCCCTCACCGGTGCGCACCACGCAGGCCGCCGCGCCATCCCCGAAAAGCGCCGTCGCCACGATATCGGCCTTGGTCAGGTCCTCGGTGCGAAACGCCAGACTGCAAAGTTCAACGGCCACCAGGAGCACAACCGCACCTGGACTGGCCGCGGCCAGCTTGCCAGCGAGTCCGAGTCCGCTGACGCCCCCGGCGCATCCCAGCCCAAAGACTGGAACCCGCAGGACGTCAGGCCTGAAACCCATTCGCGCCATGGCATGTGCTTCCAGGCTGGGCGTCGCGATACCGGTAGACGACACGGTGACGATCACGTCAACGTCTGAAGCTTTTAGCTCGGCCTCCGCCAGGGCTTTGGAGGCGCAATCCACGAACAGGCTGACGGCGCCGGCGAGATAGGCCTCCGAGCGTTCGCTCCACCCCAGGGGCTGCCGATACCATTCGATCGGCATGACCGATTGGCGCTCTCGAATCCCGGCTGTTGTGAACACCGGCGCCATGCGCTCAAACTGAGGAAAGGTGTCGCCAAACACCTCTCGGGCCACAGTCTCCACCTCCGTCTGCAAAAGGGTGAAAGGCGGCGACGCCGTCGAGACTGACAACAGGGCGATGGGGACTGTCATGTGGGCTCCACGAGCCCCGCGCAAGCAAGCTCCGAAGCGCAACCGATTGACTGGGAACTGGTTCCCATCCTTGACCAAGCTCGGCCAGGTCCGGCCGCCCAAGTGAGAGCGGCCATGACGACGCGTCCAGATCACCCGCAGAGCGCCACCCCCGCCGTCTGGGCCGGCTTCGCCATGATGTGCCTGGGCATGTTCATGGCGATCCTGGACGTGCAGGTCGTCGCCACCTCCCTGCCGACCATCCAGGCCGCCCTCTCCGTGCGGCCCGATCAGATGATCTGGATTCAGACCGCCTATTTGATCGCCGAGGTCATAGCGATCCCGCTCACCGGCTTCCTGACGCGCTGGATCACCATGCGCTGGCTGTTTGTGATCGGCGTTTCGGTCTTCACCCTCGCCTCGGCTGGCTGCGCCGCCAGCGCCGACTTCAGCCAGTTGATCGCCCTTCGCGTGCTTCAGGGTTTCTCGGGCGGCGTGCTTATCCCCGCCGTGTTCTCAGCGGTTTTCCTGCTCTTCCCGTCCAATCGCCAGGGCGTGGCCACGACCATCGCCGGCGTGCTGGCGGTGCTCGCCCCCACGGTTGGCCCCATCGTCGGCGGCTGGATCACCGAGACCTACAGCTGGCGTTGGCTGTTCCTGATCAATGTCGCTCCGGGCGTCATCGCCGCTGTCGGCGCCCTGCTGCTATTGCCTCACGAACGGGTCGAACGCGGCCTATGGCGATCCTTTGACCTCGTCGGTCTCGCCCTGATGGCCGGGGCGCTCATAGCCCTGGAGATCGGCTTGAAAGAGGCTCCCGGTCGCGGCTGGAGTTCGCCCCTGATCCTGGGCCTGTTCGCCCTCAGCCTGGCATCCATCTCAGGCTTTGTGCGCCGGTCGCTGGGCCCCCGGCCGCCGGTCGTGGAGTTGCGGACCCTGCGGGATCGGAACTTCGCCATTGGCGCCTTCCTAAGCTTCATCCTGGGAATTGGCCTGTTCGGTTCGGTCTATCTTATGCCGGTGTTCCTGGCCTTCGTCAGGGGTCATCACGCCTTGCGGATCGGCGAGATCATGCTGGTGACCGGCGCCGCGCAATTGGCGACAGCCCCCATCGCGGTGGCTCTGGAGCGCTGCGTAGACGCCCGCTGGCTGGCGGGGTTTGGGTTTCTGCTGTTCGGCGTCGGCCTTGGGTTGAGCACCCTGCAGACCCGCCAAACCGACTTTGCGGAAATGGTCCTCCCGCAGATCTTGCGGGGCGTGGCGATCATGTTCTGCCTGCTGCCGCCGACCCGCCTGGCCCTGGGTCAGCTGTCCTCGGCCGCGGTGCCCGACGCCAGCGGCCTGTTCAACCTGATGCGAAATCTGGGTGGGGCGATTGGCCTGGCCCTGATCGACACCATTATCTACGGCCGCGCCCCGCACCACGCGGCGTCCATCATCGCGCGACTGCAAGCGGGCGACGTCGCGACGGCGAAGGCAGTGGGCATTCCTCTGGCGATGTTTACCGCGCATGGGCCGGGTCCGCTGGACCCTGGCGCCGCGGTGATCCTCAAACCCATGATCGAGGGGCTGGCCTTGGTCCAAGCCATCAACGAGGCCTGGGCCCTCATCGCATGCCTGACCGTGGCGGCGCTGCTCACTTTACCGTTCGCACGCTCGACGCCACGGGTCGGGTCCCCAAAAGCGGCCGAAGATCTGCGACGGTGACTTCAAACCCCAGGCGCTTTCTGAGGTGATTGAGGTGGCGCCGGCGTCAGTATTTAATCATCAACCATGCAGCGAATACGCCGATGAATGCCAAGGCTGTCCCTATTCCCAGCACCCAACGTATGTGGCCAGTCTTTTGTCCGCCACTGGCAGACGTGACGCTGATCTCTTCGCCGTCACCGGCAGGATTCAATTTCGGATCGTTTTCCATCCAAACCCAACGCGTCGCTGGAGCGATCGATGCACTGCCCACACGGTTCGCGGTGCGCCGCCATCACGGGAGTGGTAGGGCTGGTGGCTATTGGACTGACATGGATCCTAGTTAACATAGCACATTGAGCGGCAAAGCTGGCCCGAAAGGACAAAAAAGACCTTATAAAACAGTGAATTAAAAAGACGTATAATAAGCATTTGCGGAATTATGCGCCAACGTTCATCGGGACCCTCCAAAGAATTAACGTAAAAATAACACGCGAGAAGGCTTCTTATCGCGTGTTATCCGCCACGTTGGAACCCTGA
>JBBROR010000215.1:0-5802 GCA_038229175.1 Acetobacterales bacterium
AGGGCTTCGATGCCGATGGCGAGCGCGGGGCCGCTGATGGCCCAGGGGCCGAGCGCCCGGCGGATCAACGCTGTGACGGGCGGGGCGGCGAGTGCGAAGCCGAGGCGCAGGCCGGCGAGGCCGTAGGATTTGCCGAAGGAGCGCAGGATGATCAGGGCCGGATGCGGCAGGGCGGCGGCGGCGCTGATGCCGGGGGGTTCGAGATCGGCGAAGGATTCGTCGACGATCAGCAGGCCGCCGCGTCGCGCCAGCCGATCTGCCAGCGTGACGATGGCGGAGGCTTCGATGCGGCGTCCGTCGGGGTTGTTGGGGTTGCAGAGGATTCCGATGTCGGCTTCGGCGATGACGCCAGCTGACGTGGTTTCATGGACGGCATGGCCCGCGTTGCGCCAAGATTCGGCGTGTTCGGCGTAGGTGGGCGACAGGATGGCGACGCGGCCGGGCGGCCGGGCCAACAGCAACGGCATCAGGCTGATCAGCAGCTGGGTGCCGGGGGCCGCGGCCACCATTGCGGGATCGCAGACGCCATAAGCGGTGGCGGCGATGGCGCACAGGTGGATTTCATCGTCCGGTTCCGGCAGCCGCGTGAAGGCGTCCTGGCCGGTGGGGGGCCACTGGTAGGGCACCGGATTGATGCCGGTGGACAAATCGAGGAACGGGCGCGGTGCGGCCGGGAACAGTCTGTGCGCCTGTGCGAGCGCGCCACCATGCGCAGGGCCTGACGGCTGCGGCTGCGGTGGGCTATCGTGGGGCGGTGCTTGCGGGGTTCGGTCCATTCTTTCCATCGATATCGTTATTCTGTGTGCGGCGCTGCTGGTTGAGGCGGCTTTGGGTTACCCGCAACCGGTGTTTCGCGCCATCGGGCATCCGGTAGTTTGGATCGGGGCACTTATTTTCTGGCTCGATCGGGTTTTAAATCGGGAGGCAGCGTCGTTCGCGGCGCGGCGGGCGTGGGGTGTGCTGGCGGTTTTTATCCTCGTGGGCTTGAGCGCGGGGCCGGCCTGGATCTTCCAAAATGTGATGGTGAAAACCCTGCCCTTTCTGGCGGCTCTCGTGTTGCTGGGTCTGTTGGCCAGCACGCTTTTGGCCAGTCGCAGTCTGCATGAGCACGTGGCGGCCGTGGCCGATGGGTTGCGCGATGCGGGGTTGGCGGGGGGGCGGGCGAAGGTTGCGATGATCGTGGGGCGCAATCCTGCGTCGTTGGATGAGGCGGGGGTGGTGCGGGCGGCGATTGAGAGCCTGGCGGAGAATTTTTCCGATGGGGTGGTGGCGCCGGCGCTGTGGTGCGGGGTGGGGGGATTGCCTGGGATTGTTTTCTACAAGGCGGTGAATACGGCGGACAGCATGATTGGGCATCGGACTCCGCGGCATGCAGCGTTTGGGTGGGCGGCGGCGCGGTTGGACGATGTTATAAACTTGCCGGCTTCTCGGTTGTCTGCGGTCTGGCTTGTGTTGGCGGCTCTGCTTCGCGGTGCCGATGCGGTGGGGGCGATGCGGGCGATCTGGCGGGATGCGGGGGCGCATCGGTCGCCCAACGCCGGATGGCCGGAGGCGGCGATGGCGGGGGCGCTTGGATTGAGGCTGGCGGGGCCGCGGGTTTATGGCGACACGTTTATCGACGATGGGTGGATGGGCGATGGACGGGCTGAAGCAACCGAGGCCGATCTTCGGCGCGCTTTGGATCTGTATCGAATGGCGTGTGGCATTCAGATTGCCGTAGCCTTGGTCGTCGGCTTTTTCATCGCGCAAGGCTGAGCAGGCGGTCGATGTCGATATGGGCTTCGAGGTGGGCGGCCAGGGCGTTGAGCGTGGCTTCGATGGCGGCGTCGTGGCGGTGGGCGGAGGGGGCGGCGCCGAGTTCGGCGAGGAAGGCGGCGCGGTATGTGTCGTCGGTGAAGAGGCCGTGGACGTAGGTGCCGGATATGCGGCCGTCCGGCGATGTGGCGCCGTCTGGCCGGCCGTCGGCGAAGTGGAGCATGGGGCGTGCGGCGTCGGGGCCGGTGGTTTCGCCCATGTGCATTTCGTAGCCACGGAACGCGGCTTTGCTGATGCGATTTGTGCCGGTGACGTCGCGGAGGTGTTTTGATGGGCGAAGGATTGTTTCGACGTCAAGAAAGCCCAGGCCTGGGACAGACTCTGACGCGCCCTCTATACCCTCTGGGTCGGACAGGGTTTGGCCCAGCATCTGGTAGCCGCCGCAGATGCCGAGCACGCGGCCGCCCTGGCGGACATGGGCGGCGATGTCGATGTGCCAGCCTTCATGTTTGAGGGATGCGAGGTCGGCGATGGTGGCTTTTGAGCCTGGCAGGATGATGAGGTCGCAGTGCGGGATGGGCGTGCCGCTTGGGATCAGGCGCAGGTCGATGTCGGGTTCGGCGGCGAGCGGGTCCAGATCGTCGAAGTTCGCGATCATCTTCAACAATGGGACCGCGATGACCACGCGCGCCCCTGCCCGGCTTTGATGTGCCCGGTCTTGGAGGTCGAGCGCATCTTCGGCGGGGAGTTTGTGGGCGGCGTCGAAATGTTTGACGAGTCCGATTGGCGCCCAGCCGGTGTGGGCGGCGATGGCTGTCATGCCGGCATCGAACAAAGACGCGTCGCCGCGCATGCGGTTGACGATGAAGCCTTGGATCATGGCGCGGTCTTCCGGGTCCAACACGGTGTGGGTGCCGACCAGGCTGGCGATGACGCCGCCGCGGTCGATGTCGCCGATGAGGATCACCGGTGTGTTGGTTGCGCGGGCGAAACCCATGTTGGCGATGTCGCCTTCGCGGAGGTTGATTTCCGACGCGCTGCCGGCGCCCTCGACGAGGACGATGTCGGCCTGCTTTGAAAGTTCGCTGAAGCTGTCGAGCACGTAGGGCATCAGGCCGGGTTTGAGGGCCTGGTAGTGCCGCGCCTTGGCGGTGGCGTGGACGCGGCCTTGGACGATGATCTGGGCGCCCGTCTCGCTTTGGGGTTTTAACAATATCGGGTTCATGTGGACGTGCGGTGCCACACCGCAGGCGCGGGCCTGGAGGGCCTGGGCGCGGCCGATTTCGCCGCCATCGGGCGTGACGGCGGCGTTGTTGGACATGTTCTGCGGTTTGAACGGGCGCACGATCATGCCGCGCAGGGTGAGCGCGCGGCAAAGCCCGGCGACGAGCAGCGATTTGCCGACGTTGGAGCCGGTGCCCTGGAACATCAGGGCTGGCATGTCGGCCTCAAAATTCGATGCCTTGCTGGGCTTTTACGCCGGCGGCGAAATGATGTTTGACGGCGGTGATTTCGCTGACGAGATCGGCGGCTTCGATCAGGGCCGGTTTGGCGTTGCGGCCTGTTACCACGACATGCACGCTTTGAGGACGTGCTTTCAAGGCGTCCACGACTTCGTCAAGCGGCAGATAATCGTAGCGCAGCGCGATGTTAAGCTCGTCCAGCACGACGAGCGCCATGCCGGGCGTGTGGATGAGTTCGACGGCTTTGTCCCAGGCGCGGCGGGCTGCTGCGACGTCGCGCTCGCGGTCCTGGGTTTCCCAGGTGAAGCCCTCGCCCATCGTGTGCCATTCGACCAGATCGGGGAATTTGGAGAGTATGTTACGCTCGCCGGTTTCCCACGCGCCCTTGATGAATTGCACCACGCCGCAGCGTCGGTTGTGGCCGATCATGCGCAGCAGGAGCCCGAAGGCTGCGGTGGATTTGCCTTTGCCGGGGCCGGTGTTGACGATGAGCAGGCCTTTTTCGGTGATGGTCTTTCCCGCCACTTCGGCGTCCTGCACCGCTTTGCGTTTTTCCATCTTTTGGCGGTGGCGGGCGGCTTCGTCGCTCATGTCATTTTACCTTCAAGGGCAGGCCGGCGACCATGAAGACCACCGTATCGGCGATTTGCGCAATGCGCTGGTGCAGGATGCCTGCCTCGTCGCGAAAACGCCTTGCCAACGCGTTGTCCGGCACGATGCCGAGGCCGACTTCGTTGGAGACGAGAGCTGTGGTGGCGTCGCGCGTGCGCAACGCGTCCAGCAGCGCGACCGTGGCGACTTGCACATCGTGCTCGCCGAGGATGAGGTTGGTGAGCCACAACGTCAGGCAGTCGACCAGCACCGGCGCGTTTCTGGCCTCGTGGAGCGCCGCCGCCAGGGCCAGCGGGGCGTCGATCGTGGTCCAGCCCTGGGGGCGGCGGGCGCGGTGCTCGGCGATACGGGTGCGCATTTCATCGTCAAAGGCCTGGGCGGTGGCGATGTAGGCCCACGGGCCGGGCTGGGCTTCGACCAGGGCTTCGGCGTGGCGGCTTTTGCCGGAGCGGGCGCCGCCTAGGACGAAATGCGTGGTGGGCATGCAAAGTCTCCGGCCGCATTTGTTTGACACCGGCGGCGTGCGGTCATACGCAGATCGGGATGGTCCTTCCATAGCGGAAGGTGAATAGGGAATGCGGTGCGGGGGGTGACCCTCAAATCCGCGGCTGCCCCCGCAACTGTAGGCGGAGAGTTTTCTGTCGGATGCCACTGAGCGATTTGCTCGGTCATGTCCTTGCGTTCGGGCGAAGCAGTCCAAACGCATCATGAACGAGAGCTTGGGAAGGTTGGCAGACAACGTTTGATCCGTGAGCCAGGAGACCTGCCATCTGGCGTTGCCCCCTTGAAGGGTAGCGTTTCTAGGATCGCGATGCCGGGCGGGGTGCCTCGGTGGCGGCGGTGTCGCTTGGACATCGACTCTGAGGGCCCTGCGGCCTTTGGGGCGGTCGGCATCTTGTGTGGGCGGCGGGCCATGTGGTTCGCGCCGTGCGTGAGGGGGCCGTGCCTGATGAGCGATGCCAAGCCTGTTCTTCATATTTGCGTGACCTGCCGGGCCGGGCTGCCTGTGGTGGAGGGCGAGCCTGTGCTGGGGCGCCGGATGTTCGATCGGGCGGCGGCTGTGATCGCTGGGCTTGCCGATGCGCCGGTTGTTCTGCATCCCGTGGTGTGCCTTGGCAATTGTGCGCAGGGGTGCAGTGCGGCGGTGTCTCAGCCGGGCAAGTGGAGTTATCTGCTGGGGCATATGACGCCGGATCATGCGGCCGACCTGGTGGCGTATGGGGCGGCGTTCGCGGCTTCGGAGAATGGGACGGTTTGGCGCTCCGGACGGGCTGATTCGCTGCGTGACGCCATTGTGGCGCGTATTCCCGGCTTTGGTTTTGTGCAGAAGGAGACAGCGTGATGCGCAAGATTCCGGCTACGATCGTCACCGGGTTTTTGGGGGCTGGTAAGACCACTTTGCTGCGCCACGTGCTCGCCAATGCAGGGGGGCGGCGGATTGCGGTGATCGTCAACGAGTTCGGTGAGATCGGCATCGATGGCGACACGTTGGCCACCTGTGGCATTCCCGGCTGTGGGCCGGAGGATATTGTGGAGCTGTCCAACGGGTGCCTGTGCTGCACGGTGGCGGACGAGTTTCTGCCTGTCATTGAGGCGTTGCTGGCGCGGGAAAATCCGCCGGATCATATCCTGATCGAGACGTCGGGCCTGGCTTTGCCGAAGCCGCTTGTAAAAGCGTTCAACTGGCCGGCCATTCGCAGCCGGGTGACGGTGGATGGGGTGGTGACCGTGGTGGATGGGCCTGCTGTCGCGGCGGGGCGGTTTGCCGATGATCCCCTGGATGTAACGCGGCAGCGGGCCGCCGATCCGTCGTTGGAACACGATAATCCGCTGGCGGAGGTTTATGAGGACCAGCTGCTGTGTGCGGATCTGGTGGTGGTGAACAAGGCGGATCTGCTCGATGACGCGACGATGGCGCGGTTGCGGGCTGAGATTTCGGCGGCCGTGCCGCGGGCTGTGAAAATGGTGCCGG
>JBBROR010000216.1:0-5800 GCA_038229175.1 Acetobacterales bacterium
CACTGGATGAACGCCAACGCGAAGGCGAGGGCGAGGCCACGCTGATCGGGTTCGCGGGATCGCCGTTCACGGTGGCCTGCTACATGGTCGAGGGCGGTGGCTCGAAGGAGTTCGCCCATGTGCGCGCCATGGCGCATGGCCAGCCGGAATTGTTCGCCGCGCTAATGGACAAGCTGGTGGTGTCGACGATCACGTATCTGTCGGCCCAGATCCTGGCCGGCGCCGAGGCGGTGATGTTGTTTGATAGCTGGTCGGGCATTTTATCGCCGCATCTGTTTCGCCTGCATGTCATCGAGGCGACGGCCAAGATCGTGGCCGCTTTGCGCAGTCGCTTTCCGCGTGTGCCGGTTATCGGCTTTCCACGGCTGGCCGGCATGATGCTGGGTGAATATGCCGCCAACACCGGCGTGCAGGGCGTGGCGATCGACACCTCGGCAGAGCCGGGCTATGCGGCGGCCATGATTCCGGCGTCGATGGCGCTGCAGGGCAATCTTGATCCGCTGGCGTTGGTAGCAGGGGGGGAGGCCTTGGCGCGCGAAGCGGGCTCGATCCTGGAGGCCCTGCGGGGGCGGCCGCATATCTTCAACCTCGGCCACGGCATTTTACCGCATACGCCGCCGGAGCACGTGGCAGCCCTTGTGGCGCAGATACGCGCTGCATGACAGGCTTCGCGGGTGCAGTGCTTGACGTGGCCCCGCGACCGGCCATTTCTGGTCGCATGACACAAAGTCCAACCCGATCCGCGCGGCCAAAGACCGCTGTTGTGCTGTTGAATCTCGGCGGGCCGGACAAGATGGAGTCGGTCTATCCGTTCCTGCTGAACCTGTTTCTCGATCCAGCCATCCTGCGCGTGCCGTTCTTCGTGCGGCCTTTGCTGGCGCGGATCATCGCCGGCGCCCGCAAGAAGCCGGCGAGCGAGAATTACAAAATTCTTGGCGGCAAATCGCCGTTGCTGGAGCTGACGATCGAGCAGGCCCACGCGTTGGAGCACGCCCTGTCGGACCAGAACGTGAAATGCTTCATCGCGATGCGCTACTGGCATCCGTTCAGCGAAGAGGCCGCGGCCGCGGTCAAGGCGTGGGATCCCGACGAGATCATCCTTCTACCGCTGTATCCGCAGCATTCGACCACGACCACAGGCAGCTCGTTCACCGCATGGCGGGAAGCGGCCGCGGCCGCCGGCTTGGCCAAACCCACGCGCTCGATCTGCTGCTATCATTCCGACCCTGGATTCGTCATTTCCGAAGCCGGGATCGTGAAGCAAAGCTACGAGAAGGCCCGTGCCGAGCTTGATCCGGCGATTCCCCTGCGGGTGTTGTTCTCGGCCCACGGGCTTCCGGAAAGCATCGTCAAGGCGGGTGATCCGTATCAGCAGCAGATCGAACGCACGACGGCGGCGGTGTTGCACCAGATGGCGATACCGGATCTGGACGCGGTGATCTGCTACCAGTCCCGCGCCACGCCGCAGAAATGGATCGGGCCGTCAACCGAGGACGAAATCGAGCGGGCCGCGCACGACAAGGTAGCGCTGCTTGTGGTGCCGATCGCCTTCGTGTCTGAGCATTCGGAGACGTTGGTGGAACTGGACGTGGAATATCGTGAAATTGCCGAGCATGCCGGCGTTCCCGGCTATTTTCGTACTCCGGCGCAAAACTCCGACGCGGGCTTCATCGCAGCCTTGGCCGATCTTGTTCGCCGCACGATGACCCGTGCGCCGGGGCTGTGCAGCTTCGCCGGCAGCCGGACCTGCTACCGGCCGCACACGGATTGCCCGCACGCCCGCGCGGGTGCGGCAGCGCCTCCCGGCCCCGGCGAGGCCGGCAGCGAGCCCGTGAAGCTTCCGAGAGCTGCATGACACCGGAATATCTGCTGGCCCGCCGCAGCACGAACCTGCGGTTGGTGATCTTCGACTGTGACGGGGTATTGGTGGACAGCGAAGGCATCGCCAACCGCATCATCGCCCGCGAGCTGACGGCGATGGGGTGGACGATGTCGCAGCAGGAGGCCGATCATCTGTTTTTGGGGATGACCTTGCCAGACATGACGCCGATCATCGAGGCGAAGACCGGACGCACGTTGTCGGAGGAATGGCGCCAGCATATCCGGTCCGAGTTCATCGACGTGCTGGGCCATGAGGTAACAGCCATCGACGGTGCTGTGGAGGCGTTGGACGGTGTGTCTGCCCTGGGGCTGCCGTGGCGCATCGCGTCCAATTCGTCGCATGAGGAAATGCGGGTGAAATTTGCCCGTATCGGGATCACCGACAAGGTTGCCGGCCGCACCCACAGCCATCGCGACGTGAAGCAGGGCAAGCCGGCGCCGGATCTTTTTCTGGCGACGGCGGCCGCACAAGGTGTGTCGCCGGCAGAATGCGTGGTGATTGAAGACAGCCCTACCGGGGCCCGCGCGGCGGCGGCCGCCGGCATGGATTGCCTGGGCTATGTGCCGCATGGCGAGGGGGCCAATTTGCGTGCGGTGGGTGCCATTCCTTTTCGGTCGATGTATGACCTGCCGGGCCTGATCAGTCTGGCTCCACGAGGATTTGCATGACCGTCACCGCGCTGGCGCCTTATCTGCTTTATTTGAAGTCGTTTCACCTCATTGCAGTGATCGCCTGGATGGCCGGGCTGTTCTACCTGCCCCGGCTCTATGTCTATCATTGCGCCCTGGTGCGCGGCAGCGGCGAGAGCGAGCGTTTTAAGGTGATGGAGCGCCGGCTGCTGAAGCAGATCATGAACCCGGCGATGGCATTGGCTTGGCTGTTCGGTATTCTGCTCATCCTTGTGCCCGGCGCCGTTGATTTCCATTCGGTTTGGTGGCCGGTGAAGTTCGTGGGCGTGCTGTTGATGAGCGGCTTTCACGGTGCCTGCTCGAAATGGCGCAAGAACTTTCTGGAAGACCGCAACACCAAGTCGCATCGGTTCTATCGGTATGCCAACGAGGTGCCGACGGTTCTGATGGTTGTGATCGTCATCATGGCGATTGCCCAGCCATTTTGAACGCGGCAGGTTGTGTTACTGCCAGCAGGGATTTGTCACAGCGTGCTTGACGACCGGCAATAACGATCCTATCCCTTGCCCCGGATATGCCAATCATGAGAGATCGGCAAACGTCAACCCTCCTCCTCTGGGACACTGCCCGCCGGCCGCTTCGGCAGGCTGCACTCAAGCGGTTTGGCACACATCGCCCCGCCTGTTCGTCCTCCCTCACCTGACCGGCGCCGCCTGTTTCATCCATTTTTGAGGCCACTCCATGCATCTTGCCGAACTCAAGGCAAAAGCCCCGGCGGATCTTCTGTCCTTCGCCGAATCGCTGAACATCGAGAACGCGTCTTCGCTGCGCAAGCAGGACATGATGTTCACCATTCTCAAAACGCTGGCTGAGAACGACCAGGCAATCTACGGCGAAGGCACGTTGGAGATCATGTCGGATGGCTTCGGCTTTCTGCGCAGCTCGCAGAGCAACTACCTGCCCGGTCCTGACGACATCTATATCTCCCCCACCCAGGTGCGCCGCTTCGCCCTGCGCACGGGCGACACGGTGGAGGGCCAGATCCGGGCGCCGAAGGATGGCGAGCGCTATTTCGCCATGCTCAAGGTCAACACGATCAATTTCGAACCGCCCGAGGCCGTGAAGCACCGCATCAATTTCGACAACCTGACGCCGCTTTATCCCGACCAGCGGCTGAAGATGGAAATCGAGATGAAGGAGCTGCCCGCAAAGGGGCAGGTCCGCGACAACATCCCCCGCGTGATCGACCTCGTGGCGCCGATCGGCAAGGGCCAGCGCGCGTTGATCGTAGCCCCGCCGCGCACCGGCAAGACGGTGATGCTGCAATCGATCGCGACATCGATTTCCGCCAATCATCCCGAAGCCTTTCTCATCGTGCTGCTGATCGACGAGCGGCCGGAGGAAGTGACCGACATGGCCCGCACCGTGAAGGGCGAGGTTGTGGCTTCCACGTTTGACGAGCCTGCGACGCGGCACGTGCAGGTGACGGAAATGGTGCTGGAGAAGGCCAAGCGCCTGGTTGAGCACAAGCGCGACGTGGTGATTTTGCTTGATTCAATCACGCGTCTGGCCCGCGCCTACAACACTGTCGTGCCGTCATCCGGTAAAGTGCTGACGGGTGGTGTGGACGCCAATGCGCTGCAGAAGCCAAAGCGCTTCTTCGGCGCGGCGCGCAACATCGAGGAAGGCGGGTCGTTGACGATTATCGCCACCGCCCTGATCGACACCGGCAGCCGCATGGATGAGGTCATTTTCGAAGAGTTTAAAGGCACAGGGAACAGCGAGATCATCCTTGATCGGAAACTGTCCGACAAACGGACCTTCCCGGCTGTGGATATCACCAAGTCCGGCACCCGCAAGGAGGAGCTGCTGGTGGACAAGGGCACCTTATCGAAAATGTGGGTGCTGCGCCGTATCCTCAACCCGATGGGAGCGATGGACGCGATGGATTTCCTGTTGGACAAGTTGAAATACAGCAAGAACAACAACGATTTCTTCGACGCGATGAACACCTGATGACATGATGGAAACGGGGGCTTCGGCCTCCGTTTCCTGTTGAAGGCTCTGGCTGGTGTCCCTGCCCCTCACTGCATTGCCCGTTCTGCCCTCGGAGCGTCAGAACACGCTGCGCGGCATTGGCCTTACGCTGGTCAGCGCCATTCTCTTCGCCAACACGAACGCTGCTGCGAAATGGGTGATGACAGGTCTGCCCACAGGGGAGCTGCTGTGGATCCGCGCCATCGTGGCGCTGGGCGTCGTCAGCTTTTTTATCCCGCGTCACGAATGGTCCAGGCTGCGCAAGGGCGGCCAGTTGCATCTGCACGCACTTCGAAATATCTGCTCGGCGACCGAGATCCTATGCTTTTATTGGGCCATCTCGAAGACGCCGATGGCCGACATGACCACGATATACCTGGCGAGCCCGATCTATGTCACCGCACTGGCGGCGGTTTTCCTTCAGGAAAAGGTCGGCTGGCGTCGCTGGTCGGCTGTTTTCCTGGGGTTCATTGGCGTGCTGGTGGCGATGCGGCCATCCGGCGAAAGCGTGTCTGCGCCAGTGCTGGTAGCAGTGGCTGGCAGCATGCTCTACGCCATCTCGTTGGTGATCACGCGTCGCCTGCGGAGCACGCCGAGCACGGTACTGGTGGCGACGCAGATGATCACTTTGATCGGGCTTTCGTCTGGCACTGCCTTGCTTGGATGGATCGTGCCGAGCTTGGTGCAGATCGGTGTGATGGTGGCGATCGGGTTGGTGTCACTGGTGGCGTTCTGGGCGGTGAACGAAGGGCTGCGGATGGCCCCAGCTTCAGCGGTGGCGCCGTTCAACTACACCTCGATCATCTGGGCGACGTTGCTCGGCTTTCTGGTGTTCGGCGACATTCCCGCCACGACGACGTTGACCGGAGCAGGGATCATTGTGGGTGCCGGGCTGTTCATCATGATGCGGGAACGCCGCGTGACGGTGCCGCCCGCCCGCTGAGCTGCCGCACATAAGGCATTTGCTTACATGCAGATATCCTTATATACGGCGCGCAGTTCTCCGAAGGATCGACCCCATGCCCGATACCGCAATTGCCGTCGACTACAAGGTTCATGACATTTCCCTCGCCGCCTGGGGCGCCAAGGAGATTTCCATGGCCGAGGACGAGATGCCTGGGCTGATGGCGTTGCGCGCCGAGTACGGCAACACCAAGCCGCTGGCCGGTGCCCGCATCGTGGGCAGCCTGCACATGACCATCCAGACCGCCGTGCTGATCCAGACATTGGAATTTCTGGGTGCCACCGTCCG
>JBBROR010000217.1:0-5792 GCA_038229175.1 Acetobacterales bacterium
CTCGTGACCGCCACCGTCTACGTTATGCTCAATCTTCTTGCCGACGTGCTCTACGTCGTCATCAACCCGAGGATGCGCGGCGCATGAGTGCTGTCATCGGACTTGCCCCCACTTCCACCACCCCGGTGATCCCGGCCGCGCAGAGCCCGCGCAAGCTGGCGGTCAAGCGGTTCTGCCGCAGGCCCGCGGCGCTGATTGGGCTTTTTGTTGTGGTGGTGTTCATCGTAACCGCGCTGGCAGCGCCCTGGATCGCGCCCTACGACCCGATCAAGACAAGCTGGACGGCCATCCGCAAGGCACCCAGCGCGCTGTATTGGATGGGCACCGACGAAAACGGCCGGGACGTGCTCAGCCGTGTTATCTGGGGCGCCCGCGCGTCGATGATGGCGGGTGTCATCTCGGTGTGCATCGCGGCTGGAATTGGCGTGCCCTCCGGCCTGATCGCCGGCTTCGTGGGCGGGCGCACCGACATGCTTCTCAGCCGCGTGGTGGACACCATGCTGGCGGTGCCGAACCTGATCCTGGCGATCGCCCTGGCGGCGTTCCTCGGGCCATCCTTGCAGAACGCGATGATCGCAATCGGCATCACCGCGGCGCCCATCTTCATGCGCGTCTCGCGCGGTGCCACCATGGACGCCGCCACGAACGACTATGTCGAGGCCGCACGCGCACTCGGCAATCCGGCTTGGCGCGTCGCCGTGCGCCATGTGCTGCCGAACATCGTGCCACCGGTGCTGGTGCAGGCCACGCTCGCCATCGCCGGCGCCATCATCGCCGAGGCCGCGCTTTCGTTTTTGGGACTTGGCCAGCAGCCGCCGGCGCCAAGCTGGGGCTCGATGCTCAACTCCGCCCAGCGTTTCCTGTCGCAGGCGCCGTGGCTCGCAATCTTTCCGGGGGCTGCGATCTTCCTCTGCGTGATGAGCTTCAACCTCGTGGGCGACGGGTTGCGGGACGCGTTGGATCCGCGCGGGAAGTAGCGGCCAAAAACGCTACGACGGCTGCCCCGCCTTGTGCGCCAACAATGCCATCAGCCGGCGATCTCGCCACTCCTGCCGCGCCGGCTGGTCCGCGATCGGCAGCGCGTCCCGCATCGCCCGGTCCACATCGGCGACCAGTTCCGGCGTCAGTTCGATCGGCGCCTGTTCGTGCTGCACCTGGCTGTAGAGCGCGCCGTAGCGGGCGCAGTAATCGGCCACGCCGCCGGGCGCGTTGAGGTCGATCGTCTCGAACGGACCCATGAATGCCCAACGCAGGCCGAGGCCGTGCTTGATGGTGGCGTCGCAATCCTCCGGTGACACCACGCCATCGGCCACAAGTCGAAAAGCCTCGGCCACCAGGGCGATCTGCAGACGGTTGAGCACAAAACCCGCCACCTCCCGCTTGATTGTGGCCGGCACCATTTTGGCCCGCAGCATCAGCGCGCGGGTGGCGGCAACGGTGGCCTCACTTGTCCAAGGCGCCGGGCAGATTTCCACGACCGGCACCAGATAGGGCGGGTTAACCGGATGCGCCACGATGCAGCGGGCACGGCCGCGCAGTTCCTCGGTGAACGCACTGCCGGGGATGCCGCTGGTGGAACTGGCCAGGATCGTCGATTTCGGCGCGATGTCGTCCATCAACGCGAAAAGCCTACTTTTGGCATCCACGCGCTCCGGCCCGTTCTCCTGCACATAGATCGCACCGTCGAGAGCGGCCTCCAATGTGGGGGCCAGGCTGATCCGCGCCATCACCTCGGCGGGCGTGTCGACCAGCAGGCCGGCGTCATGCAGTTCAGGCAGCCGCGCCTGGATGAAGCCGAGCGCCTTGGAGGCGGCTTCCAGCGAGCTGTCGAACAGCGAGACGGAAAACCCGGCGCGGGCAAACACGATTGACCAGGCGCGGCCGATCAGCCCGCCGCCCACCACTGCAATCTTTTCCATGTCCGTCTCCCCTTATGGCGCGATCTGACCACCAGCGACTGCGCCCGGCAACCTTGCGCTGCGCAAGCCTTCGACGCAGGCTGCGCGCAAGGCGGGGGACGAGAATGAAACGCAGTGCGGTGCTCGACGACTGGCAGAACACGGCGGCTGATCTCATCGATTGGTCTGCGGTCGCTTCACGCTCGGAGCTGGTGTTTTTCCGCGACGCGTTTGCCGACGAAAATGCCGCAGCGGCCGCACTGGCCGATTTCGACGCGGTGGTTGCCATGCGCGAGCGCACGCCGTTTCCGGCCAGCCTGATCGCCCGCCTGCCCCGCCTAAAACTGCTGAGCTTCACCGGCGCGCGCAACGCCGCCGTCGACACCGAGGCCTGCACGAAGCATGGCGTGCTGGTGTGCTTCACAACCGGCCAGCCCACCACCTACGCCACCGCCGAGCTGGCGCTGGGCCTGCTGCTGGCCGCCGCCCGCCAGCTTCCGTTGGGTGACGCCGAAATCCGCGCCGGCCGATTCCAGGAAAATCTGGAACCCGGCACCGAGATGTATGGTCTCACACTTGGGATCATCGGGCTGGGCAAGCTCGGCACCAGGCTCGCCCGCTACGCGCAGGCGCTGGAGATGAACATTCTCGCCTGGAGCCCCAACCTCACAGCGGAAAAAGCCGCTGCCAGCGGGGCCACGCTGGTGAGCAAGCAGGAGCTGCTCGAACGCGCCGATGCCGTAAGCCTGCATCTCGTGCTGTCGGACCGCTCGCGCGACACCCTCGCCAAAGCGGATCTGGCCGCGATGAAAAAGGGTGCCATCGTGATCAACACCTCCCGCGCCGGGCTGATCGACCAGGCCGCACTGCTGGACGCCGTCCGCGAAGGCCGGCTGGTGGCGGCGCTTGATGTGTTCACGCACGAGCCACTGCCGGCAGGCGACCCCTGGCGGACGGCCCCCAACACCATACTGTCGCCGCATCTGGGCTACGTCTCGCGCCCAAACATGACCGCACTTTATCGCGAATCCGCGGAAAACCTCGCCGCCTGGCTGTCGGGCGCGCCCATCCGCACGCTCAACACCGTCACCGTTTAAGGAATAAAAAAATGCGCGCCTGGGCCGTTGTTGAGAACGGGGCTCCCCTGCAGGAGATCGAGCTTCCGACGCCGGTGCCCACGGGCACGCAGGTTCTGCTGGAGACGACGCATTGCGGCGTCTGCCATTCAGACCTGCATATCTGGGAGGGTGAATACGACCTCGGCGGCGGCAAGAAAATGAACATGAAGGACCGCGGCGTGGTCCTGCCGTTGGCGATGGGCCACGAGATCATCGGCCGCGTGGTCGGCATGGGTCCGGACGCCAAGGGCGTCTCGGTGGGCGACGTGCGCATCGTATACCCGTGGGTCGGCTGCGGCGTCTGCGAGGCCTGCCTCGCCGAAGAGGACAACATGTGCCTCAAGGGCCGCAGCCTTGGCGTGTATCAGAACGGCGGCTACGCCACCCATGTGGTGGCCCCGCATCCGCGCCATCTGGTGGACCCCGGGACCCTCGATCTCGCCGTGGCGGCGACCTATGCCTGCTCTGGGATTACGGTGTTGTCGGCCATCAAGAAGGTGATGCCGATGGCGCCGGATCGGCCGATCGTGGTGGTCGGCGCTGGCGGGCTAGGGCTGAACGCCGTCGCGGTGCTGAAGGCGCTGGGCCACGCCAACATCATCGTGGTGGATATCAGCGACGCGAAGTTGGCGGCGGCCACCAAGGCGGGCGCACACAAGGTGGTCAACGGGTCCGGCGAAGGTGTCTCGGCCCGCATCGTCGAAGCGGCCGGGGGCCTGGTGTCGGCGGTGATCGACCTGGTGAACGGCACCGCCACGGCGCGGTTCGCGTTCGACTCGCTGCAAAAGGGCGGCAAGCTCGTGCAGGTCGGCCTGTTCGGCGGCGAGCTTTCCCTCCCGCTCCCGATCATGGCCATGCGCGCGTTGACCGTCCAGGGCAGCTATGTGGGCAACCCCAAGGAGCTGCGGGAACTCGTGGCGCTGGCGCAGGCCG
The DNA here is from genome assembly GCA_038229175.1 of Acetobacterales bacterium. Lineage (GTDB taxonomy): Bacteria > Pseudomonadota > Alphaproteobacteria > Acetobacterales > Acetobacteraceae > CAIQQQ01. The sequence continues at coordinate 3,950 of JBBROR010000217.1, forward strand.
GCAAGGTCGATGCGCTGCCGGTGGAGATGGTGCCGCAGCGCGATGCCGATGCGGCCTTGATGCGGCTGCGCGACGGACATGTGAATGGGCGGCTGGTGCTGCGCTCCGACGCGGCCTGAGGTTTATTTCTCGACCGGAACTTCCGGCCCCTGCCGCGATTCCCCTTCGTAGTGCTGCAATGGAGACTTTGCGATGACCGAACCCCAATCCGGAATGCGGCAGTCGATCGTGCTGCGCCGGCGGCCCGACGGCATGCCGTCGATGGACGATTTCGAGATGGCAAAAGAGCCGATCCCCACCCCTGCGGCGGGTGAAGTGGTGACGCGCACCCTCTACCTGTCGATCGATCCCTACATGCGCGGCCGCCTGTCGGACCGCAAAAGCTACGCCACGCCCGTGCAGATCGGCGAGGCAATGACGGGCGAGACCGTGGGCGAGGTGGTAGCCTCCACCGATCCCGGCTTCGTGGTGGGCGACATTGCCGTGGGCGGCCGCGGCTGGCAGAGCCATGTGCTGTCCGAGGCCGCTGCCCTCACCAAAATCGAGAAAGGTGACGCGCCGTTGTCCGCCTATCTCGGCGTGCTCGGCATGCCAGGGGTGACGGCCTATTCGGGGATGACCGATATCGGCCAGCCCAAGGCCGGCGAGACGGTGCTGATCTCCGCGGCCTCAGGCGCCGTGGGGTCTGTTGCCGGCCAGATCGCCAAGCGGGCCGGCGCGCGGGTGGTGGGCATCGCCGGCGGGCCAGACAAATGCATGTTCGTGCAGGAACGCCTCGGCTTTGACGCCTGCATCGATCACCGCGCGCGAGACCTTGACGCCGCCATCGCCGAGGCCTGCCCGAACGGCGTGGACGTCTATTTCGAAAATGTCGGCGGCGCCGTGCAAAAGGCGGCGTTCGCGGCGATGGCCAATTTCGGTCGCATCATCATGTGTGGCATGGTGGCGCAGTACAACGAGGCCGAACTCCCACCCGGCCCCAATCTTGGCTTCATGGTGGCCAAGCGCGTGCGCATGCAGGGCCTGCTGGTGTTCGACAAGCCGGAGCGCTTTGCCGAATGGCGCGCGCTGGCCGCCCCCTGGGTGGCCGATGGCAGCCTCGCCTACCGGGAGACGGTGATCGACGGGCTGGAGCGGGCGCCGGAAGCGTTGGCGATGGTGCTGGGTGGCGACAATTTCGGCAAGATGATCGTCAAGGTGGCGTAGGCCGGGCACCGCCCGACATTTTCGTAACGATGTCGGGCGGTGCGAGACCTACGCAAGCGCGCTGGCGATCCATTGCGCCCAGGCCAGGGTGGCGCGGTCTGATCCTATTGCGCCCACGATCTGCAGACCCAGCGGCAATCCGGCCGGGCCGGTGCCAGCGGGGACAGTCACGCAGGGCACATGCAGGGCGGTCCAGGGCGCGTTGAAAATTGGGTCTCCCGTCCATTCCAGGCCGTGCGGCGCCTCACCCTGGGCGGACGGCGTCAGCAGCACGTCCACATCCTCCATCACATTTGTAAAATGCGACTGCATCTGGCGCATCACGTCGCGCGCCGCGTCGAGAGCCGCGGGGCCTTGCGCCAGGCCCCAGTCGAGCTTTTCCAGCAACGCGGCCGACAGGCCGTCGCGATGCGTCGTCAGTTCCCAACCCATTGAGGCGGCGCTTTCGGCGTTCATCACCAGCGGTTGGGCCGACGCGAGCGCGGCGTAGGCCTGCGGCAACGGGCGTTTTACAATCACCGCACCGGCGGCGGCGAGGCGGTCGGCGGCGCGGTCGAGCAGGGCGAGGGTCTCGGGCGATGCCTCCGCCCCCGCCGGCCCGGGGCATAGGCCAATTCGCAGGGTGGTTCCGGGCTTC
>JBBROR010000218.1:0-5778 GCA_038229175.1 Acetobacterales bacterium
CCTCGCGGCGCTGCCCACTCTGCCCCCGTGCGCCGGGATTGCGCTGGGATTCGACCGCCTGGCGATGCTGGCAACCGGGGCCGAACATATCCGCGATGTGATCTGGCTTCCGAGCCGGAGCTGACTATCTCATGGTCAGTATCAATGGAGCATGAACATGCGCACTTTGCTCGCCTCCCTGATCGCTCTGCCGATGCTTGTGGCCTGCACCGTGGGGCCCGATCGACGCGTTGTGTTGAACACGTTGGTGGGACAGCCGGAAACCGAGGCAATCCGCCAGCTCGGCGTGCCCGATCGCAGCTTTGACAGCGGTGGCCGCCGGTTCCTGGCTTTCGTCGACCGGAGAGTGGAAAGTTTTGGCGGCGTCGGGTTTGTGGGCGGATACGGGACTCGGTACGGCGGTTTCACCGGTATCGACGCTGGCCCCAACATTTACGAGCGGGTGTGCGAAACCACGCTGGAAGTGGTCGACGGCAGGGTCGCCACGTATGCGCTGCGGGGGAATGCGTGTTTCTGAACGCGGTTTCGCGCCTGCCTCGTTAGGAGACGGTTAACCCTGTTCTGTCAGCCTGTCCTGGCATCTCAGGCGGGGGCGGCGATTGGCGGAATCGGTCAAGGCAGCGAATTTTGGTGTGTTGGACGGCATGCGCGGCGTTGCGGCGTTGTTGGTTCTTGTCGATCACGCCGGATGCGTGATGGCGGGTTTCGATTTGTTCGAGCGCAACCTGCTTGCGGTGCAGTTCTTCTTCATGCTTAGCGGATTTGTGGTGGCCTGCGCGTATGAGAACCGGGTTCGGTTCGGGATGGGGCTTGGCAGCTTTCTGTCACGTCGGGCGTGGCGCCATTATCCTTTAATTGTGTTTGGCAGTCTTTGCGGCACTGAAGCGCTGCTGGCGACCCAGCCGATCGGTGCCGATGCGTCCAGCTTGATCCGCGCTGCCTTCCTTGCCGCGGTTGGCCTGCCGTACACAGGAGGCGCATTCGGCTTCGGCTACTTTCCGGTGAACCCGCCGGAGTGGTCGTTGTTTTTTGAACTTCTTGCCAACCTGGTCTTCGTGGTTGTGCTTGCCAGGTTGGCCACGCGAAACTTGGTGCTGGTGTCGGGTGTTCTGTTCACGATCTATGGCTGGCTGACCTGTGCGGGATGGCCCGGGGCGGTGCCTTTCGCGGCTGAGGGCCTTGGCGCCGTGGCGTCGTTTGGCATGGGAATGGCGGTATGGCGTGGCCATGCGGCCGGCGTCTTGCGGGTGCCATCGCTACCACCCTGGCTCCTCTCGGCCTGCCTTGTCGTGGTCTGCCTGGTCCCGGGGTCGCTGGGTGCCGGGTTCAACCTTGCTGTCACCGCAATTCTGTTCCCAATACTGATTGCGGTTGGCGCCAGCCATGGCCGAATGTCCGGTGCCGGTCTTGCGGCGAACCTGGGGGAACTGTCGTATCCACTTTATATTCTGCACTGGCCAACCCTGCTGGTGGCGCGCGCGTGGTTCCCTGACTGGCTGGGAGCCGGCGGGCCTATCGCATTGGGCTGCGTTGCCGCCGTTGCATTCGCCTGGGCGGCACTGGTGCTGATCGATCGTCCGACGCGCGCCTGGGCAGAGGGTCTTTGGTTCGGCAAGCCGGCCCGATCGCGCGGCCCTGCGGTGGTCATTTGCAAAAATCCTGCATCTGCTTGGGCTGGCGGATCGTAGCGCGGGTGTTGGTCGGCAACCTGCCGTATCGAAACCGAGGGAACGAGACATGATGCTTCGTGCGATGATGCCGGCGGCCTTGGCCGTCACCTTGCTGACCGGATGCGCCGACAATATGATGATGAAACCCGCCGCAGCCCCGGCACCGATGGCGATGGCGACACCTGGCCCGGTCATTGTGGGTGGCCAGCCGATGCTGCCGGGTAGGACCATCGTCGCCAATGCGGCGAACTCTGCCGATCACACCACGCTGGTGGCAGCGGTCAAGGCAGCGGGGCTTGTTGATACGCTGAACGGCCCTGGTCCGTTCACTGTGTTCGCTCCGGTGAACACCGCATTCGACGCGCTGCCCAAGGGCACCGTGGCGAGCCTGTTGAAGCCTGCCAACAAGGCCGCACTGACCAAGATCCTGACCTATCATGTCGTGGCCGGAACGATGGATTTCGATGCGTTGCACAAGGCTGTGATGGCCGGCAATGGCACCGCGACGCTTACAACCGTGTCGGGTGACAAGCTGATGGTGACGATGAACGGGCCGCATAACGTGTTCATCACGGACGCCAAGGGCGGCGTGGCGCATATCACGACGTATGACGTCTATCAGTCCAACGGCGTTATCCACGTGATCGACAAGGTGCTGCTGCCGGGCTGATCCACCGGTCTGATACTGTTGTCTCTGCGCACGGCGCCGGTCGAGCAATCGGTCGGCGTTTTTTCCGTGCACTCCAGGTGCAGCCGGCTGGTGTGGAACATCCGTTGCCCGAGCTGCGTTAGGCTTGGGTGATCGGAGGACGCCAATCCATGCGTTATTTTGCAATCGTCAGCACGGTTCTGACACTGCTGAGCGGGGCCACGGCGGCCCAAACTCCATCAACCCCTGTATCGCCCGCCTTGCCGCCACAACAAACGACGCCGGAGGTGATCGTGCCGCCGGGCAAGGTCGATCCAGGTTTCGTGGTGGCACCGAAGGTTCCGGCTGCTGCTGACCCCAACATCGTTATTCCAGGCCAGGGAGGCATCGGCCTGTCGGAGACAGATGCCAGGCAGTTGTTGGAACAAGGCGGTTATAAGGCCATCTCCGACCTGGTTCGCCGGCCGGATGGTGCATGGGCTGGCTCGGCCCAAAAAGGCGGCGTGCCGGTGAAGTTTGTGATCGACCGGATGGGCAAGCTGTCTTCTGATTGACACGGGCGTGTAAGGTGCTGGGTCTACGCCATGCTGAACTGGGCGGCGCTGTAGCCCTGCGCGAACAGCAGTGCACGCAGATTGGCGTGATCGATTCTCGCCCGGGCCTCCGCGGCGACGATTGGCTTGGCGTGGAAGGCCACACCCAATCCCGCGGCGCGCAGCATGTCGAGGTCGTTGGCGCCGTCGCCCACCGCCAGTGTGGCGGCAAGCTTCAGGCCGCGCGACGCTGCCAGTTCCTCCAGGATTTCCAGTTTGGAGAACCGGTCTAGGATCGGGCTGCCGACATCGCCGCTCAGCGCCGTGCCGTCGTCCAACAGCGTGTTGGCGCGATGGGTGTCGAAGCCGATCTGCGCTGCCACGCGCCCGGTGAAAAAGGTGAAGCCGCCCGAGACGAGAGCGGTGGTGGCATTGTGCGCCCGCATCGTTGCCACCAGTTCGGCCGCACCCGGCGTCAGTTTTGTCTGCGACCAGGTTTTTTCCAACGCGTCCAGCTTTAACCCTTTCAACATCCCGACCCGTTCGCGCAAGGCGGTGGAGAAATCGAGCTCGCCGTTCATGGAGCGTTTGGTGATCGCAGCGATCGCGTCTTGAAGGCCGGCATAGGCGGCCAGTTCGTCGAGCGTCTCCGAGGTCACGATGGTGCCGTCCATGTCGGCCACCAGCAGCCCCTTACGGCGACCGCGCGCCTTGGTGGTGATGGCGTCGATCGGCAGCCGCTCCAGGGCGGCCTCGATGAGGGTCGGGTTGGGCGCCGCGGCACACGGAATATCGGCCGCTTCTCCGGCCGAGAGTATGATCGGCTCGCCGCCGCCGATCGCGTCACGGACGCGACCGATGACGGCGGGGCTCAGCGTGGTTTCGGCGCGGTGCGCCACCAGGGTAAGAATATATGCCATGACGGTGCTCTAGGGTGCTGATCGGCAAGGAGCAAGATGCGACACGCGTTGATCGTGGCAGGGCCGACCTGCAGCGGAAAGTCGGCTTTGGCGATGGATTTGGCCGAGCGCGTGGGCGGCACCGTGATCAATGCCGACTCGATGCAGGTCTATCGCGAGCTGCGCATCGTGACCGCGCGGCCTAGAGCGGCAGACGAGGCGCGTGTGCCGCATGCTCTGTATGGCGTGCGCCCGGCCGCCGAGCCCGGCAGCGTTGCGTGGTGGCGGCATGCGGCGCTGGAGGCCATGGACGCATGCGTGGGATTGCCCATCCTGTGCGGTGGCACCGGGATGTATTTCCAGTCACTCACCCGCGGGATCGCCGAAATCCCGCAACCCCTGCCACATGCGCGCGAGGAGGCGAGGGCGCTGTTGCGCGAGATTGGCGCGCCCGCGTTGCACGCCCGCCTCGCCGAGGTCGATCCCGGAACTGCCGGTCGGCTGGGGGCGTCTGACAGCCAGCGGGTGGCGCGGGCGTGGGAGGTTTGGCGCAGCACCGGGCGCGGCCTTGCGGATTGGCAGGACGCCACGCAGCGCCCTGCGCCATTTCGCTTTTCGGCGATTGTGCTCGACCCGCCGCGCGTAGACCTGCGTGCCGCCATCGCCACGCGGTTCGACGCCATGATCACCGAGGGTGCGGTGGCGGAGGTGCGCGCGCTTCTGGAACAGGATCTTGATCCGTCGCTGCCGGCCATGCGTGCGGTCGGTGTGCCGGAACTGGGTGCGTATCTGCGGCGGGAAATTTCGCTGGAGGACGCAGCGGCTCGCGCCAGCCTGGCATCCGGCCAGTATATCAAGCGGCAGGCAACCTGGTTTCGGAACCAATCACTGGCCCCCCCCAGTCGTCTGCATACGATCCATGCGCGAATCGCGGGTCTAGAGCAATTTTCGGAAAGAGAATTGACCCCTTTACTGAATTTTGTACAATCTGAAGGTTGACGCAGCGCAGCGAGCCGTTCTACCTCTGCTGCATCATGACCCAGACAGACACACTCCAGGCTCCTGCCGCCACCCTTCTTGAATCCGGCGCCGAGGTATTGCTCCGCGCGCTGAAGGACCAGGGCGTAGAGGTTATCTTCGGCTATCCCGGCGGCGCGGTCTTGCCGATCTACGATGCGATCTTTCAGCAGAATGCCATCCGGCATATTCTTGTGCGCCACGAGCAGGCGGCGGTTCACGCCGCCGAGGGCTATGCCCGCAGCACCGGCAAGGTCGGCTGCGTGCTTGTGACGTCCGGCCCCGGCGCCACCAACGCCGTCACCGGCCTGGTGGATGCGCTGATGGACAGCATTCCCATCGTGTGCCTGACCGGCCAGGTGCCGACGCACCTGATCGGCAACGACGCGTTCCAGGAAGCGGATACGACGGGCATCACGCGCCCGGCCACCAAGCATAACTATCTGGTCAAGAAGTCCGAAGATCTCGCCCGCGTGGTGCACGAGGCATTCTATGTGGCGCGATCCGGCCGTCCTGGCCCGGTGGTAATCGACCTGCCAAAGGACATCTTGATCAACAAGGCGCCCTATTTCGAGAAGCCGGAAAAGCCGCATCGCAGCTATCGTCCGCAGACGGCGCCCGATGCCGGACAGATCGAAAAGGCTGTCGCGCTGCTGAAGGGCGCCAAGCGGCCGATCATCTACACCGGCGGCGGCGTTATCAACGCCGGCGATCGCGCTACCGCGGCATTGATCAAGTTTGTGCGCAAGACTGGCTTCCCAACCACGTCCACCCTCATGGGTCTTGGCGCCTACCCGTCGAACGACCCGTTGTTCCTCGGCATGCTCGGCATGCACGGCACCTATGAGGCCAACCTCACGATGCATGGATGCGACGTGATGTTGAACGTTGGCGCGCGGTTCGACGACCGCGTGACGGGGCGGCTGAACGCGTTCTCGCCAGACAGCCGGAAGATTCACATCGATATCGATCCGTCCAGCATCAACAAGAACGTGTCAGTCGAAGTGCCG
>JBBROR010000219.1:0-5762 GCA_038229175.1 Acetobacterales bacterium
AAATACGGTTTGCTCACGCTTTCGTGTGCGAAACGGTGTGGCCGGGCATGAAAAAACCGGCCCATGTTGCCACGGGCCGGTGTTACAGGAGCCAATTTCAGCCAGTTTCAGCCGCGCTGGTCGAGCGCCACATAGTCACGCTGCGGAGCGCCGGTGTAGAGCTGGCGCGGGCGGCCGATGCGCTGGGACGGGTCTTCCATCATCTCTTTCCACTGGCTGATCCAGCCGACGGTGCGCGACACCGCGAACAGGGCGGTGAACATGCTGGTGGGGATGCCCATCGCCTTGAGGATGATGCCCGAATAGAAATCGACGTTCGGGTAGAGCTTGCGGGCGATGAAATACTCGTCGTGCAGCGCAATCCGCTCCAGCTCCATCGCGAGGTCGAGCAGCGGGTCGTTCTTGATGCCGAGCTCGGCCAGAACCTCGTGGCAGGTTGTCTGCAGGATTTTCGCGCGCGGATCGAAGTTTTTATAGACGCGATGGCCGAAGCCCATCAGGCGGGAGTGGCTGTTCTTGTCTTTCACCTGGTCGAGGAACGGCTTCACGTTCTCAACTGTGCCGATTTCGGCCAGCATTTTCAGCACCGCCTCGTTCGCACCGCCATGGGCAGGGCCCCACAGGCTTGCGATGCCGGCGGCGATGCAGGCGAAGGGGTTCGCACCGGTGGAGCCGGACAGGCGCACCGTGGCGGTCGACGCGTTCTGCTCGTGGTCCGCGTGCAGGATCATGATGCGGTCCATGGCACGGGCCAGGACGGGGTTCACGTGGTACGGCTCGGCCGGCACCGCGTTCATCATATAGAGGAAGTTCTCGGCGTATCCGAGGTCGTTGCGCGGATACATGAACGGCTGGCCGATCGTGTATTTGTAGGCCCAGGCCGCGATCGTCGGCACCTTGGCGATCAGCCGGAAAGCGCTGATGCGGCGGTGGTCGGGGTTATTGATGTCCAGGCTGTCGTGGTAGAACGCGGACAGCGCGCCGACCACGCCGCACATGACGGCCATCGGGTGCGCGTCGCGGCGAAAGCCCTGGTAGATGCTGCGGATCTGCTCGTGCAGCATGGTGTGGCGCATGACGCCCATTTCGAAATCGTGCTTTTCCGCGGCGTTCGGCAGTTCGCCGTTCAGCAACAGGTGTGCCACTTCCAGGAAGCTGGACTGGGTGGCGAGCTGTTCGATCGGGTAGCCACGATGCAGCAGGATGCCTTCGTCGCCATCGATATAGGTGATCTTGCTTTCGCAGGCCGCGGTGCCGCCATAGCCGGGATCGTAGGTGAAGATGCCGAGATCGGCATACAGCTTGCGGATGTCCGCGACTTCCGGCCCGATCGTGCCCCGGAGCAGCTTGATGGTGGAGGATTTGTTCGTGCCATCTATCGTGAGCGTCACGGTGCCCGGTGTCGCACCAGGAAGGGTCTGGTCGGTCATGCGTATTCCCTTGGAGTGGGCGACATCGTCGCCGTTGGTAGACTGGCCGGATAGGCAGCCCATTTCGCGGAAAGTTACGAGTTGTGTTCTCGTGACGCAACCTTCGCGGTCGCAGCATTGAACCGGCTTAATTCGGAACCGCGCCCGCGGTTTCGGCTGGCAGGCCTTACGGCCAGTGCACCTCTGGCGGCAGGCTCATGAGAATGGCCTCCACATTCCCGCCGGTTTTCAGGCCGAACAGCGTGCCGCGGTCGTGGATCAGGTTGAATTCCACGTATCGGCCGCGGCGGACGAGTTGGTGGGCGCGTTCTCTGGCTGTCCATGCCTCGGCCATCCGCCTGCGGATGATGGCGGGGTAGGTGTTGAGGAAGGCCAGGCCCACATCGCGGGTGAAGGCGAAATCGGCTGCGGCGTTCCCGGTGAAGACGTGGTCGTAGAAGATGCCGCCGGCGCCGCGCGGTTCGTTGCGGTGCGGCAAGAAGAAGTAGCGGTCGCACCATTCCTTGAAGCGGGGGTAGTAGGCGGGGTCGTGTTTGTCGCAGGCGGCGCGGAATCCGGCGTGGAAGCTGGCGGCGTCCTCGATCGCCTCGGGCGCTTCGAGGCGCATGGGCGTCAGGTCGCCGCCGCCGCCGAACCAGCCGCGGGTTGTGACGAGCATGCGGGTGTTGAAATGTGCTGCGGGGACCCGGGGGCTGGCCATGTGGGCCACGAGGGAGATGCCGGTGGCGAAGAATCGGGGATCTTCGGAGGCGCCGGGGATTTGGGCGCGAAAATCGGGGCTGAATTCACCGGCCACAGTGGAGACGTTGACGCCGACCTTCTCGAACACACGGCCGCGCATGAGGCTGATGACGCCGCCGCCGCCTTCGTCACGATGCCAAGGCGTGCGCACAAAGCGGCCGGCGGGTTTGGCGTTGTAGAGATCAAGGCCTTCGGCTTCGTCCTCGATGGCCTCAAAGGCGGCACAGATCCGGTCGCGCAGGTCTTCGAACCAGGCGCGGGCCGCATCTTTCATGGCGGCGTGCGGCGGCAGGCCGGTCTCGGCATTCTCTGGAATGCCTTCTGGAACGGTCTCTGATGCGATTTCTGAAGCGGGAGAGGATTGTGGCATCGCGATATCACCTTAGCTACAATGCAGTTTGAGACTGACCGGGCGCGCTTGCCGTGTTGCAGGTGCGAAGGGTCGGTTATAAAAGGGCGTCGGCCTGCCCTGACACCGCAGGGGTTGAGCTCCTATATCTATGACGAAGTGAATTCGGCGCAAGCGAAACCCCCACCCATGGCGGGGTGAGAAACCTCCGCCATTGGCGGAATGAACAGAAGGACGCCGTTCGATGTCTGCAGTCGCCCATGCTCCGCAAGACGGGCCGCACCACGGGCCGCAAGACGGGCACGCGCCGGATCAATCCAAGCGCGATTTTCTCAAACTGGTTGCCGCATCGTCGGCCGCAATCGGTGTGGGCGCCCTGGCTTGGCCGCTGGTCGACAGCATGAACCCGTCGAGCGACGTGCTGGCGCTTTCATCTGTTGAGTTCGATCTGGCACCCGTGCCGGTCGGCCAGGCGGTGACGGTGGTCTGGCGTGGCAAGCCGATCTTTGTGCGGCATCGCTCGGCCGAGGAGATCAAGACCGCAGAGGGCGTGAAGCTGGCTGATCTCAGCGATCCCGCCAGCGATGATTCGCGGGTGAAGGCCGGTGAGGCGCAGTGGCTCGTTGTCGTCGGCATCTGCACCCATCTCGGCTGTGTGCCGTTGGGCAACAAACCCACCGATAACCGCGGCGATTTCGGTGGCTGGTTCTGCCCGTGCCATGGCAGCCAATACGATGTGTCCGGCCGCGTGCGTCATGGGCCTGCGCCGGCCAACCTGCCGGTGCCGCCTTATGCCTTTATGTCCCCCAGCCGCATCAAGATCGGCTGACGCTTTCAATTCAGAAGAAGTCCCCGGTTCCCCGGGGCAATCGGAGCAAAGCCATGGCTGGCCTGCACAAGAGTGAGTTTTCCAACCCGGTGATCAATTGGGTTGACACGCGTCTGCCCATTTTCACGATGATGCAAAAGGAATACGGCGTCTTCCCGACGCCGAAGAACTTTAATTATTTCTGGAACTTCGGCGCGTTGGCGATGATCAACCTGGTGGTTATGATCGCTACCGGAATCTTCCTGGCGATGAACTACACCGCCAATGTTGCCATGGCGTTCGACAGTGTTGAGCGGATCACGCGCGACGTGAACTACGGTTGGCTGCTGCGCAACGTGCACGCCAACGGTGCGTCGATGTTCTTCATCATCGTCTATATCCACATGTTCCGCGGCATGTATTACGGCTCCTACAAGAAGCCGCGTGAGCTTTTGTGGATGATTGGCGTGGTCATTCTGCTGCTGATGATGGCCACCGCCTTCATGGGGTATGTGCTGCCTTGGGGCCAGATGTCGTACTGGGGTGCGACGGTGATCACTAATCTGTTCTCCGCCATTCCCGTGGTGGGCGAGAGCATCGTGATCCTGCTTTGGGGCGGATTCTCGGTGGACAACGCCACGCTGAACCGGTTCTTCAGCCTGCACTACCTGATGCCGTTCCTGATCACCGGCGTGGTGTTCCTGCACGTGGCCGCGCTGCACATCACGGGCTCCAACAACCCGCTGGGCATCGACGTGAAGTCCGAGAAGGACACGCTGCCGTTCCACCCCTACTACACGATCAAAGACGCGGTCGGCATGTGCGTCTATCTGCTTGTGTTTGCGGTGCTGGTGTTTTTCGCACCCGACTATCTCGGCCATGCGGACAACTACATACCGGCCAATCCGCTGGTGACGCCGGCGCATATCGTGCCGGAATGGTATTTCCTGCCGTTTTACGCCATCTTGCGTTCGGTGCCGTCGAAGCTTGGTGGCGTGATCCTGATGTTCGGCTCGATCGCCATCCTGTTCGTGCTGCCCTGGCTTGACACCTCGCCCGTTCGTTCGGCGAAGTTCAGGCCGATCTATCGCCAGCTGATGTATGTGTTCGTCATCGTCTGCGTGGTGCTGGGCATGGCCGGTGGCAAGCCAGCCGAGGGCATCTGGGTGGTGATCGGGCGCGTGTGCACCGCTTACTACTTCCTGCACTTCCTGGTGATCTTGCCGATCCTGGGCAAGCTCGAGCGGCCGCTGCCATTGCCGGAGAGCATCAGCAATCCGGTGCTGACGCGTATGGGAGGTGGTCCGCTTCCGGGCGGCGCATATGCCAAGCCGATGGAGAAGCAGTGATGTCCCTCGCCCGTATCGCCGCGATCGGCGCTATCTTTGGGGTGCTGGCGGCAACGCCTGCCGCGGCACAGCATGCGATGGAATTCCCAAAGCAGAACTGGAGCTTCGCGGGTCCGTTCGGCACATATGACAAGGCGTCCGCCCAGCGCGGGTTCCAGGTCTACAAGGAGGTTTGCTCGTCCTGCCATTCGATGAAACTGGTGTATTATCGCAACCTTGCGGGCATCGGCCTGTCGGACAGCCAGATCAAGTCGATCGCGGCCACTGTCGAAGTGCCTACGATTGGTGATGACGGCCAGCCAGCCGAGCGTGCTGGCCTGCCGTCGGACCACTTCAAGTCGCCCTACCCCAATGAGAAAGCTGCCCGCGCCGCCCAGAACGGGGCGCTGCCGCCGGACCAGTCGGTGATCATCAAGGCCCGCGAGGGTGGGGCCGACTACATCCACGCCTTGCTGAACGGCTATGAGGCGGCGCCGGCGGGCGTGAAGATGGGCGACGGAATGAATTACAACAAATGGTTCACCGGCAACCAGATCGCGATGGCTGCGCCGCTGACCGACGGCCGCGTGGAGTATGCGGATGGCACGAAGGCCACCGTCGAGCAGATGTCGCACGACGTGGTGACGTTCCTGGCCTTCGTGGCCAACCCGGAAATGGAGGAGCGTAAGCGCCTTGGTGTTCGCGTGGTGCTGTTTCTGGCACTGATGACCTGCCTCACCTACGCGGTGAAACGCCAGATCTGGTCTGATGTGAAGCACTGATACCCAGCCATCGCTTCACGGAACCGCCGCGTCCTCTCACGAGGGCACGGCGTTTTTGTGTATAGCTACCACCCAGGGAATACGCGCATGAGCAGCATCAAGCCGGTCATCGGCATCATCGGCGGTTCGGGCCTCTACGATATCGACGGGCTTGCGAATAAAGTCTGGCGCAAGGTGGCGACGCCCTGGGGCGATCCGTCCGACGAATTGCTGGAGGGAACGCTGGCGGGGGTGCGCTGCGTGTTCCTGCCGCGCCATGGCCGCGGCCATCCGCTGCCGCCGAGCGCCTTGAACTACCGCGCCAACATCGATGCGATGAAGCGC
>JBBROR010000220.1:0-5685 GCA_038229175.1 Acetobacterales bacterium
ACGCACGAAGCCCGGTGCAACTGTGGCACGCAGCCCGATGTCGGAACCCGGGGGGGCGTGGCGTGCCGCGTTCTGGATCAGGTTGTCCAGCGCGCGGCGGATCATCTCCGGATCGAACAACGCCCCATCGACCGGCGCATCCACGGCGAGCGGAAGCAGGGGCCAGTCGGCGCACATTGCTTCAAGGAAGTCGCGCAGCCCTGTCGCCACCGGGGTGGGCACGCGGCGCTGGGTCATGATCAGCAATTCGCCGCTGAGCCGATCAAGCCGGTCCACCTGCGTCAGGATGGCGTCCAGCGCCGTTCGGCCGCGGCTGGCGGCGCGGCTCGGATCGGCCTGGGCATCCAGCGCCAGCGCGCTTTCGGCCCTCAGCCGCATGGCTGCGATCGGGTTGCGGATTTCGTGCGCCACGCCGGCCGCCACCCGCCCGAGCGACGCCATGCGCTCGGCGGACGCGGCACGCGCAGCAGACGAGGCGGCGTCATGCTGCGCCACCAGCAGCCGCGCGCGGGCGTTGTTGAGTGCGGCGGCAATCCGGTCCAGTTCCACTTCCCCGGTTGGCGCGATCCGCGGCAGGCCGATGCTGTCATGCTGTGCCAGCGCCGCCTCCAGCCGGCGCACCTGGCGCGTCCAGGACGTGACCAGCCAGGTCAGCCCGCCCGACAGGCTGAGCATCAATGCCAGCAGAACGCCCACGCCGATGCGCAATTCGCTGAAGCCGGGGGCGGCTTCAACCTCGGTCGCCACCCAGCCCGCGAGGTTGGGCACCGGGCCGGGCAGGCGGCAGGCCAGCACGATGGTGGTGCGGGTGCCGGCGGCGCTGATATTCGTGCTGGTTCCGCTGGTGGACGAAAGCGCGGCCGCGGCGGTGGCGTTGGGCAGGCTGGCGGGCTTGATATCGGCGGGATTGCGTACAATTCCGCCGGCGAAGGACGGAGTCTGCACCAGCGCCAGTGCCGCGGCCTGGTCGAGATCGCGCTGGAACGCGGCATCGTCCGGCTGGGGCACCGGGCCGGACCAGCCGGACAGGTAATAGGTGGTTCGATCGGCCATACGGTCGCAGGCACGGTCCAGTTCATCCTCGGCGCGCTGCACGAGCGACTCGTTGGAGAGCTGGTAGAGCTGCAGCAACAGCACGCCCACGGCCACCGACGCCGCCAGCGAAAGCACCCATACGCCGAACAGCCTGGCCCGAAGCGATGTCATGGCAGCATGAGATCCATCACGCTGTGTTAGCCGAAGCGTCCCCCGTCATCCACCCGATACCGTTTTCTCCTGGTCGTCCCCATATCTCAGACCATGCCGGGTGCATCGCGTCCGGCACACTTCATTGAAGGCCTTCGCCATGACCGACGCGCTCGCTGCATTTTCCGACTGCGTGGCAGACCATGTCCGCAAGGGCGCGCCGCTGCTGGCCACTGTGGAATGGGGCAGCAACCAACAGGTTTCCGCAATCCTGTGGGGCGATGGCATCGCGGTGACATCCGAGCAGAGCCTGCCGGAATGTGAGTCCTACACCCTGGTGCTGCCGGGCGGCGCGCGGGTGGCCGCCACGCCGGTGGGCCGGGACGCCACGACCAATGTTGCAGCACTTCGTGTCGACGCTCATTTTGCCCCGTTGCCACCGGCGTCAGAGGCGCTGTCGCTGGGAGCGCTGGTATTGGCGCTGGGAGGCGACGGCACCGGCAGCACACGGGTGCGGCTGGGCGTGGTGGAAACCTTGGGGCCGGCCTGGCAAAGCCAGTGCGGCGGGCGCATCGACCAACTGATCCGGCTGGACATCAATCTCGGCCGCGCCGCCGAGGGCGGGCCGGTGTTCGACGCGCGGGGCAGCCTCATCGGCATGTCCACCTTCGGCCCGCGCAGCCAGGTGCTGGTGATTCCGCACGTCACCATCGCCCGGGTGGTGGCAGCGCTGGCGGTGCACGGCCGGGTGCCGCGCGGATGGCTTGGCGTGGGCGTGCAGCCGGTGCTGATCCCTGGCGAGAGCGGCAAAGACGCGCCCGACAAGGCGGGAGCCAAGGGGAGTGACAGTGCCAGCGGCCTGATGGTGATGAGCGTTGACGAGCGTGCGCCGGCCGCGGGCGTGATCATGGCCGGCGACATTCTGGTGTCGGCCGACGCCCACCGCCTGCCCACCCCGCGGGCCCTGTTCGCCCTGCTGGGCGAAGAGGCGATCGGCAGTTCGCTGGAACTGCGCCTGCTGCGTGGCGGCGTGGCGATGGAATGTCGTGTCGAAATCGCGGCGAGGCCGGCATGATGGTGCTCATGGCCGCAACTGAAGCCACCACCGGCGGGCCCACCATCACCTTGCGCGTCGCGGATAGCATGCGTCTGCGCCAGCTCGAACGTGAGCTGCCGCATTTCGCCCAGGTTGGGTCTGACGCGGATGTGATGGTGCTGCAGCTGCCGCCGAACACGCGGCCACCCGCCGAAGCGACCAGCTTCGATGGCGCGCTTCTTGTCCTGTCCGACGATCCGGCGGTCGCCGCCGATATGTCGCTGCAGGGGGTGCTGCCGTCCTGTGCGCGCGGCAGCCAGATTGCAGCGGCGATCATGGCGCTGGCGGAAGGGCTGACGGTTCGCTTGCCGCGGGACGCAGCACCGGCCGACCGCGCCGGCTTCGCGCCGCCCGAGGCGGCCTCTCGCCCCTTGCTGACCCCGCGCGAGCTTGAGGTGCTGGCGCTGGTGGGCGAGGGCATGAGCAACAAGACCATCGCCCGCAAATTGGGCATTTCGTCGCACACCGTGAAATATCATCTTGAAGCGGTGTTCACCAAGCTGGGCGTGCGCAGCCGGGCCGAGGCCGTGACGCGCGGTTTGCGCCGGGGATTGCTGGTGGTCTGACGTCGCGGGGCAGGCGGCCGGGATCTGCTGCACGGCAGCGGTTGGCAATTGCCGGCATGAGCGGTAGAACCGTGTTCTGAGTGGACCCGGGTGATGCCGGCTGTCCGGGCAATACCATCAAAACGATGTTTTCACAGGATCATCCAGCGTGTTGCAGGATCGCAGGTCCCATCTGGCAGAAGGCCTGACACTGATGTCGCCTGCGGCCTCCGGCTCGGACGTATCGGACGATTTTCGCCGCTCGGGCGGCGTGGGCGGTGATTTGCGGCTGGCGCGCGAGCGTCTGGGCTGGACGCTGCCGTCAGTGGCGGCACAGTTGCGCATTCGCCTGCCCTTTCTTGAAGCGATCGAGGAAGGCCGCCTGGGCGATCTGCCCGGCAACGCCTATGCGGTGGGCTTCCTGCGGACTTATGCGGGTGCTGTGGGGCTTGACCCCGACGAGATCTCCCGCCGGTTTCGTGCCGAGGCGGCGGATGTGAACCGCAAGACCGAACTGAGCTTTCCGGCCCCGGTGCCCGAGCGCGGCGTGCCCGCCGGCGCCGTGGTTCTGGTGGGCCTGGTGCTTGTGGCCGGCGCCTATGTTGGGTGGTATCGCCTGTCCGGCAGCAACGCGCCGCGGGTGGAGGTTGTGCAGGCGGTCCCCGAGCGCCTCGTCCCGCTGGCGCCCTCGGTAAAGGTTTCCAGCGCGCCTGCGGTGCCCGTGGTGGCGCCACCTCCACCGCCTGTGCCCGTTCTGGTGCCGACGATTTCGCCGTTGGCTGTGCCGCCTCCGGTTGCTGCCAACGCTGTTGCCTCAGCGTTGCCACCCGCCGCCGATGGTGGCCGCCTGGTTGTGCGTGCCAAATCCGAGGCCTGGGTGCAGGTGCGCGACAAGGCCGGCCCGGTGGTGTTCAACCGCACCATGCGCGCCGGTGAGACCTGGCCCGTCCCGAACAAGCCCGGGCTTTTGCTGACTGTGGGCAATGCCGGCGGCACCGAGGTTCTGGTGGACGGCATCGCCACCGGCTCCTTAGGGGGCGAGGGTGCCGTGCGGCGAGATCTGCCGCTTGATCTTGAGCAGGTGCGCGATGGCAGGCTCGGCGCCAGCCCCGCCACGCCCCAGGCCACGCCCCAGAGCCCGCCTGCCAGGCCCGCGCCAAAGCTGCCTTAGCCAGCATCCACGCCACGCCTCGTCATTTCAACGGCCACCCTTCGGAGCCGCACGCCATGAGCAGCTATCGTCCGTATCAGCACATCGAGCGCCGCAAGTCCCGCCAGATCATGGTGGGAAACGTGCCGGTGGGCGGTGACGCGCCGGTGACGGTGCAGACCATGACCAACACGCTGACCACCGACATCGAAGGCACGATCGCGCAGATCAAACGCGCCGAGAAGGCCGGCGTGGACATTGTGCGGGTGTCTTGCCCGGACGAGGAAAGCACCGCGGCGCTCAAGCACATCGTCGCCGGCGTGGGCGTGCCCATCGTGGCCGACATCCATTTCCACTATAAGCGCGCCATCGAGGCCGCCGAGGCCGGTGCCGCCTGCCTGCGCATCAATCCCGGCAATATCGGCAGCGCGGAGCGCGTGCGCGAGGTCATCAAGGCCGCGCGGGACCACAATTGCTCGATGCGCATCGGCGTCAACGCCGGCTCGCTCGAGCGGCATCTGCTGGAGAAATACGGCGAGCCGAACCCGGAGGCGCTGGTTGAATCCGCCCTGGAACACGCCGCCATCCTGCAGGACAACGATTTCCACGCGTTCAAGATATCCGTGAAGGCGTCGGACGTGTTCATGGCGGTCGCCGCCTACACGCAGCTGGCCGAAGTCTGCGACCACCCCCTGCACATCGGCATCACCGAGGCGGGCTCCAAGCGTGCCGGCACGGTGAAATCCTCCATCGGCCTCGGCAACCTGCTCTGGGCCGGCATTGGCGATACCATGCGCGTGTCGCTCTCGGCCGAGCCGGAAGAAGAAGTGCTGGTCGGCTGGGACATCCTGAAATCCCTCGGTATTCGCCATCGCGGCGTCAAGATCATCTCGTGTCCGTCCTGCGCGCGGCAGGGCTACAACGTGATCGAGACGGTGCAGACGCTTGAAGAGCGCCTCGCCCACATCGAAACACCCCTCACGCTCTCCATCATCGGCTGCGTCGTGAACGGCCCCGGCGAAGCGCTGATGACCGATCTCGGCGTCACCGGCGGCGGCAACGGCAAGCACATGGTGTATGCGGCGGGTAAAACCGACCATGTGATGGACGGTGTCGGCATGGTCGACCACATCGTGGGTCTGGTGGAAAAGCAGGTCGCGAAGATCGAAGCCGAAAAAGCCGCTGCCAAACTCGCCGCCGAATAATACGGCCAAACCGTAGGATGGGTAAGCGCAGCACCACCCATCCATTCAAATACGGGATCACGCATAGGAACCCAGAGTGAACGACCTGCAACCGGTCCGCGGCACGCGAGACCTGATTGGCGAGGATTTCCGCCGCCACGCCCACGTTATCGACACCGCCCGCCGCGTTTCTGCGACATATGGCTTCGATGAATGGGCCACGCCGATCTTCGAAGACACCCGCGTCTTCTCCCGCACACTTGGAGATACGTCGGACGTGGTGACCAAGGAGATGTATTCTTTCCAAGACCGCGGCGGTGATTCCATCACCTTGCGCCCCGAAGGCACCGCGGGCGTCTGCCGCGCCCTCGTCACTGGCGGCCTCACCCAATCCCTGCCGCAAAAGGTGTTCTACGCCGGCCCGATGTTCCGCTACGAGCGCCCGCAAAAGGGCCGGTACCGCCAGTTCCACCAGATCGGCGCGGAGCTGATCGGCCCGTCCGAGCCGCTGGCGGATGCCGAAGT
>JBBROR010000221.1:0-5664 GCA_038229175.1 Acetobacterales bacterium
AGCAACATTGCCAGCACCATCCAGCCGCCGGCGGCGTTATGGCCAACTTCGGTATCCGGCTCGCGCCTGCGGATGTGGCCGAGATTGTGAAGGGCCGCGAGCGGGCTGCGCAAGAATCTTGCGAAGCGCGAGGTGTCGCTACCGATCACGCCCCAGATCAGCCTGAAAAGCAGCAGGGCCAGCACGGCCTCGCCGCTGATGTAATGAATGCGCATCCACAGCGTGGCGCGTGGGCCGTCGGCGAGGGAAATGCTGGCGTAGCTGACGATCACCAGCACCACGATCGACCAGTGGAACAGACGGGTGGCGCCGTCCCACACACGCATGGGCAGCAGGATTCCGGTCTTTTTCGGTCGCATCGCCATAGCCGCATGAACTTTCGCAGGAGGTGAGTTGGAATAAGATGTCCGTCCAGCGAAAAGTCCAGTCGTCCCGCGGCAAAACCTTTGCACCGTTCCGGCCATGATGCGTGGACGCATCCGGGTCACGATAACTTGCGATGGCGGGGCTTGCGCGGGGCCATGGCGATTGCGAGCGCAGGGAACTGGCTCTAGCGTCACACCATGCCCGATTCCCTGCCAACACGGCGCCGCACCTCGTTGATCCGCCCGCTTGGCCTTGCAGTGGCTGGGGTGTGTGTGTTGGCAGCCTCGATCTGGCTGAGTCGCCATGGCGGGGATGAGGCGTCGCTGCAAACTATAGTCTCGATGGTGACCGGTCCTGCGGTCGCGCCGGTCGCGCCGGCCGCGCCGGCCGCGCCGGCCGCGCCGGCCGCGCTGATCGTGGCTGCGCCGCAGGCAGCGCCCGCGATCGCGCCCGCCGCCGCACCTGCCCCGCAGGTGACCCAGACGCCGCCGCGTTTCGATATCGTCCGCGTGAGTCCCACCGGTGAAGCCGTGGTCGCCGGCCGGGCCGAGCCCGGTGCCACCGTGGCGGTGACGAGCAACGGTACTGAGATCGGCCGGGTGCAGGCCGACCAGGCCGGCCAGTTCGTGCTGCTGCCAGCCAACCCGCTGCCGGCAGGTGGACAGGCGCTGGAATTGTCGGCCACGACCAATCAGGGTGCCAAGTTGGAGGCGGCTGCACCGGTTCTGGTCATCGTGCCGGAGCGCTCTGTGCCACCGGCAGCCTCCGGCGGCACGAAACCGCCGGTTGCGAGCGCGATGGTGATCGCGCAAGGCCAGGGCACCGAAGCCGCCGGCCCCAAACTGGGCATTGCAATCCAGGCCGGGCCGGGCGACGCGCCGCTGCGCGTGCTGCAGGGCCCATCAGCCGGAACCGGCTCGAAACTGGGCCTGGAACTGCTGGACTACGATGAAAAAGGTGCAATACGCTTTGCCGGCACGGCCCCGCCAGGCAGCGTGGCACGGGTTTATGTGGACAACATGACCATCGGCGATGCCGTGGCAGACGCGAGCGGACATTGGAAACTGTCGCCCCGCGATGCCATTGCACCCGGGCTGCGCCGCTTGCGAATGGATCAAATTGGCACCGACGGCGCTGTTGTCGCGCGGGTGGAGTTGCCATTCCAACGCGCACAGATGACGGCGCAGGATGTGCCGCAGGATCGCGTGGTGGTACAGCCGCAACAGAACCTGTGGCGGCTGGCGCGCCGCGCCTATGGGCAGGGCATCCGCTATACCGAGATATTTGAGGCAAACCGCGATCAGATCCGCGACCCCAACCTGATCTTTCCCGGTCAGGTCTTTACCATGCCACCGGGCGCGTTGCCGATGCAGCCGTCGTCGAAGGCGTCCAAATAAGGGTTCAACGCCAGCAGGAACACTGAAAGCTGGGTCACGAGACCGATGGCGCTGATTGGTAGAACGAGCCTCGCATGCGCCTCCACCACCACCGAGTGATCTGCCGTCAGCCGCATGGCCCAGCCCTGCGGCAGCAGGCGGGGAAGATGACGCAGCAGAGTGAGCGCCCTTTCCCTGTCCTCCAGCGCCTTAGATCGCTTGCCGGTGCTGGGAACACGGCCCACGCGGGTGATGAGTTCGAGCGTGCCGGCGCTGGTATCGTCCGCGTCCGGCTGCTGCAGCCGGGCCTGCACAAGGCGGCGGCGCCAGTTGACGCAGAACCGCGGCATCAGCGCGGGAGAAGCCGGGCTGATCAGCCCGTTTCTGTCCACCTTGAATGGCCCCAAGCTCGCGATCGACACCATGAACATACTCCCTGATCCAGCTGTTGCGAGACAGCTTGCCGACAAAGGGTGAACGATCCATAAATCGGGTGCGCCGCGTTGGCCCTTCCCCCGGAAAATCATGTCGCTGATCGACTCGCTTCGTATCGTTCTCGCCAAGCCGCACCGTGCCGGATATCCGTTCATAACCGGTGGCCTGGTTGCCGCCGCAGCGGGGCTGTTCGTGGCCGGCTGGGTGAGCGCCCTGGGTGTGGTTTTCACTCTGTTCTGCCTGTATTTTTTCCGCGACCCGGAGCGCGTGGCACCCTTGCGGCCGGAGGCGGTTCTGGCCCCTGCGGACGGCCATGTGACGTCCGTGATGTCGGCGGTGCCGCCGGCCGAACTCGGGCTTGGGCTTGAGCCGCGGTTTCGCGTGGCGATCTTTCTGTCGGTGCTGGATGTTCATGTGAACCGGATGCCGGTGTCCGGGACTGTCACCCGCATTGCCTATCGCCACGGCAAGTTCCTCAATGCAAGTCTCGACAAGGCCAGCGACGACAACGAGCGCAACGCCATCGCGCTGAAGTTGGCCGATGGCCGCGATCTTGCGGTGGTGCAGATCGCGGGCCTGATCGCCCGGCGTATTCTGTGCGATGCCCACGAGGGCGATGCGGTTCTGGCCGGCGCCCGCTTCGGCATCATCCGTTTCGGCAGCCGCACCGACGTCTATCTGCCGCATGGCGTGACGCCGCTGGTCTCGGTGGGCCAGACGATGATCGGCGGTGAGACGGTGATTGCCGCACTATGAGCGGGCCGCGCATCGCGCCCGACCCGATGCCCAATTCCATGCCCAATTCAATGCCCAATCCTATACAGCGTCTCAGTCGGCGGTTGCGGATCCGCCAGCGGTCACGGTTCCAGGGGCCGTCCTTGAACCGGATGATCCCCAACATCCTCACCATGCTGGGTCTGTGCTCCGGCCTCACGGCGATACGATTTGCGTTCGAGGGCCGCTTCGGTGCCGCTGCGGTCGCCATTGCCGCGGCTGCCTGCATCGATGGGCTGGATGGGCGCATTGCGCGATTGCTGAAAGCCACGTCGCGTTTCGGCGCGGAGTTTGACAGCCTGGCGGATTTTCTCTGCTTTGGCGTGGCGCCGTCATTCGTGCTGTATCTGTGGACGCTGCAGAGCGCGCACGGCTACGGCTTCATGCCGTGTTTGATGTTCTCGGTCTGCATGGCGCTGCGGCTGGCGCGGTTCAACGCGTCCATCGATGCGGGGCCGCATCCGGCCTACCAGAATAATTTCTTCACCGGTGTTCCCGCCCCCGCCGGCGCCGGGATCGTGCTGTTTCCGCTGTTCCTCGGGCTGGAGGGCCGCGCGATGGACTGGCCCTGGCTGGAGGCTTTCGCGCGCCATCCATCGATATCGGCCATTTCGCTGATCGGCACGGCGGCGTTGCTGGTGTCCACGCTGCCGGTGTGGAGCTTCAAGAACTTCAAGGTGCCATCCTATTACGTGCTGCCGCTGCTGCTGGGCACCGGGCTTTATGCCGCCCTTCTGGTGGCCGACCCCTGGGCCGCGTTCGCCGCTGCCGGCCTTCTTTATGTGAGCATGCTGCCGTTCAGCATCCGCAACTACCGCCGGCTGCGCCGCGCCACCGAAGCGGGCTAGATCATGATGCGTTTGGGTTGCTTCACCCAAACGCATGAACATGATCGGTAAAACAACGGCTAGAGCGTCATGATTTTGATTCTACCCAAAATCATCACGCTCTGAGTGACGGCCGCACGTGCTGCGGCGTCGCGAAGAAAGCCCGCATAATGGCTTTAACCAGGTGAAGCGGGTCAGACCATCTTGGATGGATCGACGAGGCGGTCGAAGTCGGCCGCGCACACCATGCCCAAATCAAGCGCTGCATTGCGCAAGGTGAGATCGTGATGCATTGCGTGATGCGCCACCTCTGAGGCCCGGTCGTAGCCGATAGCGGGTGCGAGCGCGGTGACGAGCATCAGCGAGCGGGCCAGGTGCTCGGCGATGCGGCGGCGGTCGGGCTGCATGC
Organism: Acetobacterales bacterium; assembly: GCA_038229175.1. Taxonomy (GTDB): domain Bacteria; phylum Pseudomonadota; class Alphaproteobacteria; order Acetobacterales; family Acetobacteraceae; genus CAIQQQ01. The sequence continues at coordinate 4,188 of JBBROR010000221.1, forward strand.
CTTCCACCAGGAAACGGCGGAAATTGGTCATGCCGTCGGCGAGCAGCGTGATCGACTGCATGACGTTGTGGATGATCAGCGGCTTGTAGACGTTCATCTCCAGGAACCCGCCGGCGCCGCCGATGCCCACGGCCACGTCGTTGGCCATCACCTGGGCTGTGATCATGCACAGCGCCTCGGCCTGGGTGGGGTTCACCTTGCCGGGCATGATGGACGAGCCTGGCTCGTTTTCCGGCAGCTTCAGCTCGCCCAGTCCGGAGCGCGGGCCGCTGGCGAGCAGGCGGATGTCGTTGGAGATTTTGAAGAGCGACACGGCCAAGGTGCGCAGCGTGCCGGAGAGTTGGACCAGGGCGTCATGCGCGCCTTGCACGGCGAATTTGTTGGCGGCGGACACGAAGGGCAGCCCGGTGAGGGCGGCGATCTCGGCGCAGGCGGCGTCAGCAAAACCCGGTGGCGCGTTCAGGCCGGTGCCGACGGCGGTGCCGCCGAGGGCCAGGTGATACAGGTCGCCCTGCCCGTCCCGCAGGCGAACCACATTGTCCTGCAGCATCGCGGCATAGCCGGAAAATTCCTGGCCGAGCGTGAGGGGCGTTGCGTCCTGCAGGTGGGTGCGGCCGATTTTTATGATGTCGGCCCAGTCGGCGGCCTTGGCAGCGATGGCGCGCTGCAGGTCGGACAGGGCCGGCAGCAGGCCTGCTCTGAGGCCGATGGCGGCTGCGAGGTTCATGGCGGTGGGGAAATTGTCGTTGGACGACTGCGACATGTTGACGTGGTCGTTCGGGTGCACCGGTTTCTTGCTGCCGAGCGCCTGGCCTTCCATCTGGCTCACGCGATTGGCGATGACTTCGTTGACGTTCATGTTGAACTGGGTGCCGCTGCCGGTCATCCAGACGTGCAGCGGAAACTCGCTGTCGTGCGTGCCCGCGAGAATTTCGTCGCAGGCGGCTGAGATGAGGCGGTGGCTGGTGGCGTCGAGCTTGCCGAGGCCGAGATTGGCTGTGGCGGCGGCCTTTTTCAGGATGGCGTAGGCGCCGATCATTTCGCGCGGCATCAGCTCGCGGCTGATGCTGAAATAGTGCAGGGAACGCTGGGTCTGCGCACCCCACAGGCGATCGGCGGGAACCTCGATCTCGCCCATGCTGTCGGTTTCGATGCGGGTGATCATGGTTGGGGGGGTGCTACGCCGCGGGTTGTTCGGACGACTCCTGAACTTTGCAGTTCCCCGATCTCTTCGCTTGTAAAACCGTGGGCGTGCAGGACGCTGTCGGTGTGCTCGGCGAAGTGCGGCGGGGCGGTGCGGGCGCCGCCTGGGGTGCGGGAGAGTTTGATGGGGGTATTGAGCGCGCGATAGTCGCCGATCTCGGCCACCATGTGGCGATGGGCGGTGTGTGGGGCGACCATCGCCTCGTCCACGCCCAGCACCGGGCCGGCGGGCAGGCCGGTGCGCAGCATGCGTGTGGTCAGCGCGTGGCCGTCA
>JBBROR010000222.1:0-5654 GCA_038229175.1 Acetobacterales bacterium
CAGTGCGAGGGCTTCCTGGAAGGCTACCTGCTGACCGGGCGGCACGGCCTGTTCAACAGCTACGAGGCGTTCATCCGCATCGTGGACTCCATGTTCAGCCAGCATGCCAAATGGCTGAAGGTGACGTCGGAGCTGCCCTGGCGGCGGCCGATCTCGTCGCTCAACTACCTGCTCGCCTCGCATGTCTGGCAGCAGGACCATAACGGCTTCACGCACCAGGATCCGGGCTTTCTCGACCACGTCATCAACAAGAAGGCCGATGTCGTCCGCTGCTACCTGCCGGCCGACGCCAACTGCCTGCTATCGGTGTTCGACCACTGCCTGCGCAGCCGGCATTACGTGAACGTCGTTGTTGCCGGCAAGCACGCACTGCCGCAATGGCTGACGATGGAGCAGGCCGTCATTCACTGCACCGAGGGTCTCGGCATCTGGCAATGGGCCAGCAACGACCAGGAGGAGGAGCCGGACGTGGTGATGGCCAGTTGCGGCGACACGCCGACGCTGGAAAGCCTCGCCGCCGTATCGATCCTGCGACAGCATCTGCCGGACCTGAAGATCCGCGTCGTCAACATCGTGGACCTGATGCGCCTGCAACCGGAGTGCGAACATCCGCATGGCCTGAGCGAGATCGACTACGACCAGATGTTCACCCGCGACAAGCATATCGTCTTCGCGTTCCACGGCTATCCCGGGCTGATCCATCGCCTGACCTACCGGCGGACCAACCGCAACCTGCACGTCCGCGGCTACAAGGAAGAGGGCACGATCACGACGGCCTTCGACATGCGGGTGCAGAACGAGATCGACCGGTTCCACCTGGTGATGGACGTGGTCGACCGGGTGCCGGGCCTGGGCACAAAGGGCGCCTACCTGAAGCAGCTCATGCAAGACCGGCTGGTCGAGCACAAGCACTACATCGACCAGCACGGCGAGGACCTGCCCGAGATCCGCAACTGGATGTGGGGCCAGCCGTCATGACGGCGACGCTCCTGGAAACGGCGCAGGCGCTTGTAGGCGCCGGTCGCGGGTTGCTGGCGATGGATGAGAGCAATCCGACCTGCGACAAACGCTTCGCCAAAGCCGGCATTCCGCAGACGGTCGAGGCCCGGCGTGCCTACCGCGAGCTGATCGTGACCACGCCCGGCCTGGGTGAGTGCATCAGCGGGGCGATCTTGTACGACGAGACGATCCGGCAGCGCGACCGGCACGGTGCCTTGCTCGTCGAGCTTCTGCTCGGCGCCGGCATCATCCCCGGGATCAAGGTGGACCTCGGTGCGAAGCCGCTCGCGCTGCATCCCGGCGAAAAGGTCACCGAGGGTCTGGACGGATTGCGCGCGCGCCTTGCGGAGTATGCCGGCATGGGCGCCCGCTTCGCCAAGTGGCGCGCGGTGATCGGCCTTGAGGACGGACAGCCCAGCCATGCCTGCATCCGCGCCAACGCGCAGGCCCTGGCCCGCTACGCCGCGCTCTGCCAGGAGGCCGGGATAGTCCCGGTCGTAGAACCCGAGGTGCTCATGGCGGGCGGACACGCCATGGCGCGATGCGAGGAGGTGACCGGCGCGGTGCTGGGGTCGGTCTTCGACGAGTTGCGAACCCAGTCGGTCGTGTTGGAGGCGATGATCCTCAAACCCAACATGGTGCTGCCCGGCCTCGCCTGCGCGCAGCAGGAGCCGGCCGAGGCCGTGGCCGCGGCGACGGTGCGCTGCCTGCGCCGGAACGTGCCCGCCGCCGTCGCCGGGGTCGCTTTCCTGTCGGGCGGACAAGCCAGCGAACTCGCGTCGGCGCGGCTGAGCGCCATGAATGCCGGCGGCGAGCCGGGCGGCCGTTCACCATGGCCGCTCGTGTTCTCCTTCGCACGCGCCATTCAGCAACCCGCCCTCGGGATTTGGGCCGGCAAGGAGGCCAACGTCGTGGCGGCTCAGCATGCCCTGCTGCACCGTGCCCGGTGCAACCACGCGGCCCTGCGCGGCGCATACCAGAACTCCATGGAGGAGAAACCCGTCTACCGGCTCGCGTCGTGACCTGGTGAACGACCGGTCCACCGTCGACCAGAGCCTCCGGCTCCATCTGATCCGGCATGGCGAGACGGCGTGGTCGCTGTCCGGCCAGCACACCGGACGGACCGATGTTGGGCTGACCACGCACGGTGAGGCGCAGGCCCGCTCGCTCGGCACGCTCCTGGACGCCATCCGCTTCGCCTCCGTGTTCACTAGCCCCGCCTCACGGGCTCGGCGGACCTGCGAGCTGGCCGGTCCGGGTCTGCCGGCGGCCGCAATTGACCCGGACTTGGCCGAGTGGGATTACGGGCAATACGAGGGCAAGGTCTCCAGCGACATTTGGAAGGACCGCCCGGGCTGGAACTGCTACCGCGATGGTTGCCCTGGCGGCGAAAGCCCTGGCGACGTGTCGAACCGCGCCGACCGCCTGATCGCCCGGCTCTGCCGTTTGCGCGGGAACGTCGCGCTGTTCTCCCATGGCGAGTTCGGCTGCAGTCTAGCGGCCCGCTGGATCGGATTGCCGGTCGAGCAAGGCGAGCACCTTCAGCTCGGGACGGCGTCGCTGAGCATCCTTGGCTTCAACCCGGCGCACGCGGGGCTGCACGTGATCGCCCAGTGGAATCGTTCCGCTTGGAATAATTCCACGCAGGCGGCCGGCACCGTTCTAACCCGACCCGTTGCAGAGGCTTGCACATGATGTATCCAAGCACGACGGCTGAGCGCCGTGCCGGCCTGCACCCTCCCCAAGCGGCTCGAAGCACGAGCGCAGGACCGTTGCGGGCCGCCATCTTCGACGTCGATGGCGTCCTACTGGCCTCGCCCCACGAGCGGGCGTGGCGCGAAGCGCTGGTGGGCCTTGCCGACCCGGCTCGCTTCACCACGGCGGTGTATCAGGCGGTCGTTGCCGGTAAGCCTCGGATGGATGGCGCGTTGGCTGCGCTGCAAGCCCTGGGCGTGACGGACGCGGCCGGGCACGTGGACGCCTACGCCAAACGCAAGCAGGCCCGGCTTGAGGAGCTGATCGCTGGCGGGCACGTGGACGCCTTTCCCGATGCACTACGCTTCGTCGCGGCGGTCTCGGCGCTTGGCTGGCCGATGGCCGTGGCATCGTCGTCCAAGAACGCCAACGCCATGCTGCGGCAAATCCAACTTGCCGATGGCCGCAACCTGCTCAGCGTGTTCAAGGCCAATGTGTGCGGGCGTGACCTGCGGCACGGCAAGCCCGACCCTGAGATCTTCGAACTCGCCGCAAAGGAGCTGCACGCGATGCCCGAGCACTGTTTCGTGGCGGAAGACGCGCCGGCTGGGATCCAGGCCGCGCGAGCGGGCGGCATGGCGGCACTTGGGGTGGCACGGCTGCACGACGAGGCCGGCTTGCATTCGGCGCAAGCTGACCTCGTCGTGCCGAGCCTCGATGATGTCCAGCTTGACGCGCTCGCAAGTGGGCGGCTTTGCCCGACGCCGGCGTGACCGCGCAAAGGACAGCGGAGCAGGTGCTGGAGCCGACCGCCGATCCGGCCTGGATACTTGATCAACAGGGGTTCGATCCGCTTCGCGACAGCAGCCGCGAGTCGCGCTTCGCAATCAGCAACGGATTTCTCGGCATCCGCGGCGGACGGACGATCGACCGCTTGCCGGGGACTGCCATTGCGCCTCGAACATACGTGGCCGGTCTTTTCGATTCGCTCCACGTCGATCAGCCGATGTCGGCTTTGGTCCCGGCACCTGACTGGCTGCGGATTGATATCTCGCTGTCTCCGCAGGGCTCCGTAGCCATCGTCGACGATGTTTCATTCCGGCACCGGACGCTCGACTTCAAGCGTGGCGCACTCATCACCGAAAGCCGCGTCGAAAATCTACCCGGTAACGCGATGCGCCTCCGTGTCTTGAGACTGTTGTCGATGCACAGCCGTGCCCTGGGGCTGCAACTCGTTCAGCTGGATGTCGATGCCGGAGCTGTAGAGGCAACGCTTGAGGCGTCTTGCGAAGGATTGGAGTTCGGGGTGGTCACGGAGCGGCTGGAGCAGGCACTGGGTGTGTGGCGCACCAATGCGACCGACAAGCGCCTCGCGATGGCTGTTGCAGTGTCGCTGCTCGTCGATGGCCAGGTGGTTGCGCCGAAACCGCTGGGGCCGTTCAAGTGGTCTTGGACGTGGACCACGCGCCCTGGGCAGGTCGTTCGTTTCGAGCGCATGGTCGCGGTCGCCCGGGCGGATGTCCTGACCGAAGATCCTGCGGAGCAGGCCCTAGGCCAACTCGCGACTGCGGAGACACTTGGCTGGACCGGCCTTTTCGACCAGCACGAGAAGAGCTGGGCACGCCGCTGGCGCGACAGCGACGTCGTCGTCGTTGGCGATCCCGCAGCCCAACATGCGTTGCGGTTCGCCCTCTATCACCTCAACGGCGCCGCCAATCCCCAGGACGAGAGCGTATCCATCGCCGCCCGGGCGCTCACCGGGGCCGACTACCACGGGCACGTCTTCTGGGACACCGAGATTTTCCTTCTCCCATTCTATACGCTGACTTGGCCCGAGGCGGCCCGCGCCCTGCTGACCTATCGCTTTCGCACCCTCGATGGCGCACGCGCCAAGGCGAAGCGCATGGGCTTGCGCGGCGCCATGTACGCGCTTGGGAGTCCGCCGGTACCGGCGCAGAGACATGCCCGGAGCACGCCATCGGCCCGGACCGCCGCGTTGTGGACATCCTGTGCGGCACGCAGGAGCTGCATATCAGCGCGGACGTCGCCTATGCCGTCTGGCACTACTGGGAGGCGACCGGGGACGACGCGTTCCTGCAGGAGGCCGGCGCGGAAATCCTGCTGGAGACGGCGCGCTTCTGGGCGAGCCGGGCGCAGGCCGAAGCCGATGGCCGGCACCACATCCGCGGCGTGATCTGGCCGGACGAGTACCACGAGACGATCGACGACAACGCCTTCACCAACGTGATGGCGCGCTGGAACATCCGGCGCGGGCTCGCCACGGCAGCCTTGCTCCGGCAGCGATGGCCCGCGCGCTGGCAGGCCCTGTCCAGCGCGCTCGGGCTCCACGATGCGGAGCTGCAGCAGTGGGCCGGCGTCGCAGATACCATGGTGACCGGGCTCGATCCGCATACGGGGCTGTTCGAGCAGTTCGCCGGGTTTTTCAAGCTGGAAACCATCGACCTGGCGAGCTACGCCGGCCGTTCCGTGCCAATGGACGTGGTGCTCGGGCGGAAGCGGACGCAGACCGCGCAGGTCATCAAGCAGGCCGATGTCGTGGCGCTGCTGGTTCTCCTGCCCGAGGAGTTCGCGGACGGGACGGCGGCTACGAACTTCAGCTACTACGAGCCGCGTTGCAGCCATGGCAGCTCGCTGAGCGCCGCCCTGCATGGGGTGGCCGCGGCCCGGCTGGGCCAGTCCGGGATGGCAATGCGCTTCTTCCGGCAGGCTTCGGCAACCGACCTGGCCGATACTCACGCCGCCATCGACGGCGGCGTGCACATTGCAGCCCTCGGAGGGATGTGGATGATGGCGGTGCTCGGCTTTGCCGGACCCCTCCGTGCCAATGATGATGAGACATCGTCCCCCCGGAAGTTTAGCCTTGAGGGTGCTGAAGGATCATCTTGCTCATGCCCATGACACAGACCCCGATCGACGCCGAGGCGGGTGCTGCCACGAAC
>JBBROR010000223.1:0-5592 GCA_038229175.1 Acetobacterales bacterium
CGCATGGAAATGCTGATGCGGGATCGCGCCAAGGCCAGCCTGGGCGACGGCGATCGCTGGCGAGAACTTTGCGCCAACATGCCCTTCGGCCGCCCCGGCACGCCGGAGGAGATCGCCAACGCCGTGGCCTTCCTCGCCAGCAGCCGCTCGGCCTACACGTCGGGCACCATCCTCACCATCGACGGTGGCGCCTGATGCACGTCACCGCCTGTCGGTGTACCCGTGGCATAGACCAACTGAGCTGCACGATGTCGGATGGGCGGCACCGGACCTTGCTGCAGCCTTCTACCGTTTGAAGTTGCTCGCCGTGAACACACGCTGGAACGCTGCTTCGTTCATGCCGGCGATTGCTTTGGCAATCATATCCTCGCGTGCCCCGTTCTGGTTCAGCTGCTGCAGGTGACCGTTAATTTCCACCGTGGCAAATGGGGTATGCCCCAGGATGACGTCGTCCATGAACGCTGCGATCGCGTTTTCGCCATTGTCGAGGCCGCCACCCACGAACCTGGTCTTTGTGTCGACCACATTCTGGATGTCCTGGGTGTAGCCGTTGTATTTCGCAGACGGCGGCTTGTTGAGGCCATGGCCCTGGATGCCCAACTCCTCAAGCTGGGTGTTCGACTGCATCGTGTGCTCCAACGCCAGATATGATGACTGCGTGAACGCTGCTTTCATATCGATGTGAAGCACACTGGCATTGATGATCATCGCGCCCGAGATCGCATCGTATTCGCGCTGCAGATCCTCACGATCGCGGATCTGAGTCTTGGCGTCGAGCTTGCTTAGATTGGTGTTCTCGAACACCGCCTCTGCGTTGCCCTCCATGCGCTGGACCGCTGTCAACTGATCGCCGTGACCGGCCAGCATCTGGGTGTAGTCATTGCGCCATTCGGCTTGCAGATCGGTCGTTGTGTGATACAGCCCGTCGCTGCCGGCGGTCCAGGTATGAGGCGTCTGAACCGTCAAAGTCTTGGGGATCAGGCTTCCGTCATAGGCAAACTGAAAACCGCCTGGCGGCACGGAGATCGGCGCCGGGCTTGCGGGCGGCTTCGGCACGGGCACCGGATCGACCGCCTTGGTCGTGCTGAAATCGGACGAATGATAAACCTTGGTGAACGCCGCCTCGTCGAACGCACGCACCGCCGTGCCGATTCGGTCCTCGGCCGCACCGTTCTGGTTCAGCTGGATCTGATGTCCGTTGATGAACACGGTCGGAAACGGCGAATGACCGAGAACGACATCGTCCATGAAGGCGGCGATAGCCGTCTGATTGTGGTCAAGCCCGGTTCCAATATACAGCGTCTTGTTGTCGACGACGTTCTGGATATCGTTGGTATATCCGTCGTAACGCTCGTTCGGCTCGTTGTTCAGACCGTGGCCCTGCACGGCCAGTTCCTCCAGAACACCATCACCCTGCAGCATATGCTCCATCGTGAGATAGGATGTCACGCTGAGCGGCTTGCCGGCGTCGATCTTGCCTTCCAGCAGTGCTCCGGCCATCGCGTCGAACTCACGTTGGAGATCCATGCGATCGCGCATCTGCGTTGCGGCGTTAAGCTTGTGCAGGCCGGTGTTTTCGAAGATCGCCTCGGCATTGCCCTCCAGATGCTGGATGGCAGTCATGCCGGTTAGATCGCCCGACAGCATCTTCTGATAAAGACCCTTCCATTCGGCGCCCAGATCGGTGCCGGTCTGGTAGAGCCCGTTCGCGTCGGCCACCCAGGTATGCGGGGTGATGCCACTAATCGTGCCCGGCATGACAGAGCCTGCGAAACCCGCGAACGCTTGGCCGCTTGTGGCACCCAAGATGGATATAGAATCGTTCGGCACTGCAGTTCCTTCCGCTCTGTGTGTTTTCTTCTTCAGTGCGGTTAGTGGAAAATTGACAATCGCTCAAATCACAAAATGTAATTTTCTGGATTTAATTCTCAGTAAAGATTTATCTCATTGAAACATATCAAAGTGTTTCAGAAACAACTTTTTTGTTCGTGGCGTTAGTTATCGCTATCAGAAATTTTCAATATCCACGGACGGTATCGAACCGGTTGGGCAGCGGCCCACCCGCCTGAAACGCCGCGAGATTGACCACAAACAGCTTCACGCTCTCTGCCGCATAGGTCTTCGGATCGTCTGCCGCCACATGCGGCGTGATGACCAGGTTGCGCGTGGTCCACAGCCGATGACCGGGCGGAATCGGTTCCGGCACGAACACATCCAGCACCGCACCGCCCAGACGTTGGCTGTCGAGCAGGTCGCAGAGCGCGTCCTGGTCGATCAGCGCGCCACGGCCGATGTTGATGACAAAGGCGCCCTGCGGCAGCAGCCCCAGGCGATGGCGGTCGATCAGCCCCTGGGTGCGTGGCGTCAGCGGCGCCGCCAACAGCAGAAACTCCACCTCGGGCAGAACCGCATCCAGATCGTCCACCGCCACGGTGGCGTCGAAATCCGGATGCGGGATGGCATGGGTTCGCACCCCCACGCTGCGCATGCCGAACATCCGCGCCGCACGTCCCGCGGCGGCGCCGAGATCGCCGGTGCCGATGACGGCGATATGCCGGCCTGCCAGAACGGATGCGTAGTGCTTCTCCCACCGGCGTTCCTGCTGCGCCCGCATCATCGCCGGCATCTTGCCCGCCAGCATCAGCAGCGCCATGGCCGCGTATTCGCCGGCACGCGGGCCATGCACGCCGCTGTTGTTCACCAAAACCACGCCCGGGGGCAAAAAATCGAACGGCGCAAGGCGGTCGAGCCCGGCCGAGGTACAGAAGATCATCTTCAGACGCGGCGCGGGCACGGTGAAGTGGTTGGCCAGCGCCGCGGTGGTGGTCACCACCGCCGCGGCCTGCGCCAGGCCCGCGTGAAACGCCTCTGGCGTGTCGCCGAACGTCACATCCTCCGGCCCCCCGGCCGCTTGCCACATGGCAGGCGTGATTGCGAAATCAGGATCGTTCGGCGCATTCTGCACATGGACCCGCATGGTCATCCTTTCGAGAGATCAGCCAGCAGCACGGCTGCGGCCTGGGCCACATTGAGGCTCTGAACCCGTCCGCTGCCCATGATCTTGACCTGCCGCCGGCACGCTTCCAGCACCGGCGCCGAGACGCCATGCTCCTCATTGCCCAGTACCAGTGCTATCGGCCGATCACGCGGAAGCTCCGCAAGCGGCGCCGAATCGCGGCTGAGCGATGCCGCCACGGTGCGATAATACCCGTCGATCCCCGCCAGAACGTTCGGGAGATTACGGGATTTGTAAAGATCCAACAGTTCCAGCCCGCCTTCAGACACGCGATACGCGGCGTCCGACGGCATCGCATGGCCCTCCCCCTCGCCGATGAGCATCGCGCCCACGCCGAAAAACGCGGCCGAGCGGGCGATGGCGCCGAGATTATGCGGGTTGCCGATACCATCCAGGATCAGCAGCAGCTTGACGCGGGGTGGCTGCAGGACGTTGAACACCGGAACAGCGACCGGCTTGGACACCGCCACCAGCCCGCCGTGATGCGGCGTGCCGGCGATTTTTTCAATCTCGTCGGCTTCCACCATGCGGTACGGCTTGCGCGCCGCTGCCAGAATTGCGCAGAACGGCCCGGCCGCCGCCTTCATCTCCGGCAGGTAGAACAGCCGCTCCACCGCCGCCTCGCGGCGCCGGAACAGCGCATCGACAGGTTTCAGTCCACAGATCGTGTCGGTTTTCATTGTCCCCGCTTCCGCTGCCTGTGCTTCCCTGTCAACCTGTGCGCCTCATGGACATTCCCATTCTCTACGCCGATCTGCATTTTGTGGTGCTGAACAAGCCCGCCGGGCTTGCGGTGCATCCCGGCCCCAAGGGCGGCCCGAGCGTGGAGGACTGTTTCGCGCAGCTTTCGCGCCGCAAGGACGGCCCTTGGCTGGCGCATCGGCTCGACGCCGATACCGCGGGCTGCCTTTTGGTGGCATTGCGCAAAACGCCGTTGCTGGAGGCACAGGCCGCGTTCGCCGAGGGCCGCGTTCGAAAAACCTATTGGGCGGTGGTAGAGGGCGGTCCGGCTGCGGACAGCGGGGTGATCGACTCGCTACTTGCCAAGATTTCGGACAAGAGCGGCTGGCGGATGCGGGCCGACCCGAGGGGACAGGCGGCCATCACAGGCTGGCGCGTGCTGGGACGCGGCGAGGGTTGCACCTGGCTGGAACTCAAACCGACAACCGGCCGCACCCATCAATTGCGGGTGCATTGCGCCGATGCCGGTTGGCCGATCTTGGGCGATCCGCTCTACGGCACGCCAGGACCGGGGCTGCATCTGCTGTCACGCGCGCTGGAACTGAACGAGACGGTGAAGGCTACGGCCGCACCGCCCACCACGATGCAGGCGGCGCTGAAACGATGCGGCTGGACATAGGCTTGGCTCCGTCAGCCCAGGATGAACCACGCCCGAAAGACCATCGTCTCCACCCAGGTCTGGCGCACCAGCCCAGCCAGGCGCAGGGCTGAGAGCCGCCGCCGCAGCCCGCCCTGCAACGCGCCCTGGAGCAGCAGAACCTCCGCCCGCGCGCGCGCATTCATCAGCTCCGGCTGGGCCGCCAGCGCCGACACGTTCTGCCGCAGCACCCCCATGAAGGCCTGCGGCCCCCGCTTCAGAACGCCCACCGCGCGATGCGCCATCGAACGGGGCGCGCCCACGGCGTTGCCGCCATGCTGGCGGTAGAGAATCACCGGCTCCGGATCCTGGATCAGTCGCCCGCCCGCGGCCGTCACCATCAGGTAGCACCACCAGTCGTGCTGGGTTGCGGTGGATGGATTGCTCGCCGCAACCAGCCACGCCGCCCGACTGTTCAGCATCACTGTGCAGCCGGTTGCCACGTTCTGCGTCAGCGCCGCGGGAAACGCCCCGTCATGCGACGCCAGCACCGAAAGCCCGATCCGGTTCAACCGCGAATCGACCAGAATCTGTCGCGCGCAATACAAGGCCGGGCAATCCGACGGGACGCCAGCCAGGGCCCTCAACCCACGTTCCAGCTTGTTCGGCAGCCACACATCGTCCTGATCGGCGAACGCCACGGCATTGCCCGGCGTGAGGTCGGCAGACACCTCACGCAGCAGAGCATGAAAACTCGCGGCGGGACCCACATTGCCTGGCTGCCCCGGAACCTCCACGCATCGTCCCTGCCCGGCCCTTGCGGCGAATTCCACCAGAACCGCCCGGCTTGAGTCGCGGGAGCCATCATCGCGCCAGTACAGCACCCAATCCTGATGCGTCTGGCTCAGCAGGCTTTCCAATTGCGCGTGCAGAAAGGCAACGCCGTTGAAGCTCGACAGCAAGATGGCAACGCGCTGGTCCTGGGGTCGCGTGGACATGGCCGTCTCCCGCGGTCGTTACGGCAGTTGCCTCGAAACTCCCTGAGCGCCGAAGATGGCATCGATCGTCTTGATCAGGCTAGCGTCCCACGGCGGCAGCTGCACACCGAAAACATCACCCAACCGGCCAGAATCCAACCTGGAATCCACAGGCCGACGGGCCGGCGTCGGCCAATCCGCTGTGCTGATCGCTGCTAACTCAGGCACCGGTGCCCCATGCGGCGCAGCATGACAAAATATTGCCGCGGCAAAGCCATGCC
>JBBROR010000224.1:0-5569 GCA_038229175.1 Acetobacterales bacterium
AGTCCGGTACGGATGGCCACGTGCACGTATTCCAGCATGATCTGGGCGCCACGGATCAAAAGAAGCAGCGCAAGCGGACTTAAATCTATATTTCCAAAACTCGGCAGAATACGTCGGATCGGCCTGAGGGCTGGATCAGTGACCCGGAATAAAAAATCGCCGATCGTGTAGACAATGCGGTTGCGGCCATCAAGCACGCCGAACGACGTCAGCGTGCTGAACAATGCAGCCAGAATCACAGCCCACCAGAAAAGGTTCAGCAGTTCGCCGATGATGTAGAACAAGGGTTCGGATATCACGCTCGGTTTCTCCGGGAAAGGTGGCGGAACCTAGCCTTGTCCGATCCATTCCCGCAACGGGGCGCATGACGGCTTGACTTGCGGCATGGCCATGAGCATCTTCCGGCCTCTCGCGAGCCGGGGAATGGGGCTGTAGCTCAGTTGGGAGAGCGCGTCGTTCGCAATGACGAGGTCAGCGGTTCGATCCCGCTCAGCTCCACCACCCGCCGCCAGCTTGGCCTTTCGCCAGCAGACAGAATTGACCAGCCGGAGGCGCCCCATGCGCTCGATCGTTCGCCGCACCTTGATGGCAGCCGCACTGTTCTTCCCCGTCATTGCCCATGCGGCCGATTTTCCGGATCCCTGGGTGCAGCTCGACACCGGGGGCAATCTGTCGGTGCGCGCCGTGGTGCCGCAGGGTGGCGAATGCCCGAAGATGACGGTGGATGGCCAGGCGCTGGCCAGCGTGGTGCGCGCCGAGGCGAACGACGCCTATCCAATCCGCGTCTGCATTGGCACCGCCCCTGCTGCAACGCGCAGCCTCATCGTCGCCGGCCTGCCGGTGCCAAGCCTGCCGCCGATCGTCAACCGTATCGTGGTGGTGGGCGACACCGGCTGTCGCCTGAAGGGCAAGGCCGTGCAGGATTGCAACGATCCGGTGGCCTGGCCCTGGGCCACGGTGGCCCGCCGCGCCGCCGCCCAGAAGCCGGATCTGGTCATCCATGTCGGCGACTATCACTATCGCGAAAGCCCGTGTCCGAAGGATTATGCCGGCTGTGCCGGCAGCCCCTGGGGCGACAACTGGGCCGTCTGGAAGCGCGACATGTTCGACCCGGCCGCACCGCTGCTGGCCGCCGCCCCGTGGGTGGCCGTGCGCGGCAACCATGAACTGTGTGGGCGCGGCGGCCTGGGCTGGTTCCGGCTGCTGGACCCCGATCCCTCCGTGCTCGACTGCCCTGCCATGACCGCGCCCTATAAGCTGTCGGTGTCGGGGCTGGATCTGCTGGTGTTCGACAGCGCCGACGCCGACGACGACCACGCCGAGGCGCAGAAGGTGACGCGCTATGCTGCGCAGTTCCATAAAGTGCTGGCAGGTGCCAACCCGCATTCCTGGCTGTTGACGCATCGCCCGCTGTGGTCGCTGGCCCAGGGCCGGGTGCCGCAGGGTGCGCAGACCAATGCCACCGAGCGCGCCGCGATCGTAGGCGAGATCCCGCCTGGCCTGGACATGGTGGTGTCCGGCCACGTGCATGATTTCGCCGCCTATGATTTTGGCCCGGGCCGCCCCGCCCAGCTGGTGGTGGGCGACAGCGGTGACGCGAACGACGAAGTGTCCCAGGCACCGCGCCCCGGCGCGGAGCTGGACGGCATGCAACTCGTGCGCGGCATGGCGTTGCGCGACTACGGCTATCTTGTGATGGACCGCCAACCTTCCGGCTGGACCGGCACGCTGCACGCGCTGGACGACAGCGTGCTCGCCCGCTGCCGGTTCGAGGGCCGCAGCATCGACTGCCGCACAGCCGGACAATGAACTGGATATCCGCTTGAGCGATCCCACGCGGGAAGCCGCCTACGACCTGCTGACAGCCACCTTGGAACGCCATCGCCCCCTTGAGGAGGCGCTCGACACGTTGTCGGGGCTGGAGGCGCGCGACCGTGCCGCCGGCCACCGCCTCGCCGCCGCCGTGCTGCGCCGCACCGGCTCGCTCGATGCGGTGCTGGAGCCGCATCTGAAGAAGGCGCCACCACCGCAGGTGATGAACATCCTGCGTATCGGTGCCGCCGGGCTCATTTTGCTCGACACGCCGCGCCACGCCGCCGTGGCCACCGCCGTCGAGCTGACCCGCACCCGCGGCCTTGCGCCGTTTTCCGGGCTGGTCAACGCGGTGCTGCGCAAGGTTTCGGACAGCGGTGCCGCCGCCCTCGAAGGCCTCGACGGCCCACGTCTGGACACGCCGCCCTGGCTGTGGACGGCGTGGGGGGCCGAAGCGCGCGCCATCGCAAAGGCCAACACACACGAAGCCCCGCTCGATCTCTCGCTGCGCCCCGGCGCCACGCCGCCGGCCGAGGCGGTGGCGCTGCCCACCGGAAGCTGGCGCTGCCCCGCCGGCACGCGGGTGATGGAACTGGAAGGCTTCGCGTCAGGCGATCTCTGGGTCCAGGACGCCGCCGCCGCGCTGCCGGCGATGCTGCTCGCGGCCAAACCCGGCGAACGCGTGGCCGATCTCTGCGCCGCACCCGGCGGCAAGACGGCGCAGCTGGCCATGACCGGCGCCCATGTCACCGCCATCGAAAGCAACCCGTCGCGCATCGTACGGCTGCGCGAAAACCTCGCCCGGCTGCGGCTGGATGTGGAAGTGATCCAGGCGGACGCCGCGCTGTGGCAGCCGCCGGAGCTGTTCGATGCCGTGCTGATTGACGCGCCGTGCAGCGCCACAGGCACCATCCGCAGGCATCCCGATATCCTGCACCTCAAGCGCCCGCGCGACATCCAGGGCCTGATGCCGCAGCAGGACCGGCTGATCGACGCCGCATTCGCCATGCTCAAGCCCGGTGGCCGGCTGATCTATGCGGTGTGCTCGCTGCAGCCGGAAGAGGGCGTGCAACGCATCGCGGCCGCCACAGCACGGCTCGATCTGCGCACTGAGCCGTTCACCCCAGCCGATCTGCCTGGCTTGCCCGAGGCGCTTTCGCGTCAGGGCCAATTGCGCACCACGCCCGCTCTGTGGCCCGATCGCGGCGGAATGGATGGCTTCTTCGCCGGCAGAATGGTGCGGTTTCGATAGACGCTTTCTCGCACCGCGCCATTTCCCTCGCTTGCCGGGGGACGGCCGCACTCGTTAGAACCAGACGATGACAATTCGCCCTCTGATCGCCCCAAGCCTGCTGGCTGCAGATTTCTCCCGCCTCGGAGAAGAGGTCCGCGCGATCGAGCAGGCCGGTGCCGACTGGCTGCATCTCGATGTGATGGACGGCCATTTCGTGCCGAACATCAGCTTCGGCCCGCTGGTGGTGAAGGCCCTGCGGCCGCACACCATCCTGCCGATGGACGTGCATCTGATGATAGCACCCGTTGACCCATACCTCGACGCCTTCGCCGAAGCCGGTGCAGACCATATCAGCATTCATCCGGAATCCGGCCCGCATCTGCACCGCTCGCTGCAGCGCATCAGGGCGCTTGGCAAGAAGGCCGGCGTGGTGCTGAATCCGGCCACCCCGGTGGAATTGGTCCTTTGGGTGCTCGATCTCGTCGATATCATCATGGTGATGACGGTGAACCCCGGCTTCGGCGGCCAGGCCTTCATCGAAAGCCAGCTGCTCAAGGTCAGCCAGCTGCGCCGCGCGATCGACGCCTCGGGCCGCGATATCCGCCTGCAGATCGATGGCGGCGTCACGCCCGGCACCGCGCCCGGCCTGCTGGCCGCGGGAGCCGACACGCTGGTGGCCGGCACCGCCGTGTTCGGCGCCGCCAACTATGCCCGCGCCATCAGCGCGATCCGAGGGGCCGCCTGATGTCATCCGATCCGGTACGCTGGCTGCGCCGGACGATGGCAAAGATGCCGCAGCTGGGCCTGGCCCGTGTGCCGGACGCCCCGCTTGCGGTGGTGCGCGACCTATGGCCCGGCGATCCCACCCGCGGTGCGAACCTGCTGCGTGGCGCGATGGAGGCGGGCGGCGTGTCGGGCCGGCTGACCCATGCCAGCTTCGCCGACCGCGATGGCCCGCAGGCGTTGCGCGTGGCCATTCACAGTTTTATCTGGCTGCGCGATCTCCGCGCGCTGGGCACCGATGCCGCGCGCATCCAGGCGCGCGCCATGGTGGGCGAGTGGATCGCAACGCCCGTCGAGCCGCTGGCCTCGCGCCCCGATGTCGCCGGCGCCCGCATCGCCGCCTGGCTTGGCCACTATGATTTTTTTGCCTCCTCCGCCGATGACGGCTTTCGCCAGACATTGATGAGCCGCCTGGTTGCCGACGCGCGGGGGCTCGCCGCGGCGCTGCCGGCCGAAGAAATCGACGAACGCGGTCTCACGGCCGTGAAGGGCCTGATCGCGGCTGCCGTGGCGCTGCCCGAACAGGGGGGCTTCATGCAGCGCGCCCTCAAGGTGCTGCCCGGTGAGATTGCCCGGCAAATCCTGCCCGATGGCACGCATTGCGAGCGCAGCCCGGCGTTGCTGCTGGCGGCGCTGCAGGATCTGACCGAAATCCGCAATCTGTTGCAGGCCGGCCAGACGCAGATTCCGTCGCCGCTGTCCTCGGCCATCGAACGCGTGGCACCTGTGCTGCGCGCGCTGCGCCATGGGGATGGCGGGCTTGCGCTGTTCAACGGCAGCCGCGAGGGCAACCCCGCCTTGATCGAGGCGGTTCTCACCCAGGCCGGCCGCACCGGGCGGGTTCCGACTGCCATGACGGATGGCGGTTTTCAGCGCCTGTCCGCCGGTCGCAGCCTGCTGATCACTGATTGTGGCCGTCCGCCTGGGCCGGCCCTGGACCGGTTTTCCCATGCGGGCACGCTGTCGTTCGAACTTTCGGTGGGGCGCGATCGCATGATCGTCAACTGCGGGGCGCCGCCCACCGCCTCGCTGCAATGGCGCGAGGCCGCCTGCGCCACGGCGGCGCATTCCACGCTCATCATCGCCGATACCAGCTCGTCTGAGGTGCGGCCCGAAGGCCTCGGCCACCGGCCCGAGAATGTCGAGCAGCAGCGCCAGGAGGCGGGCGGCGCGCATTGGCTGGAAATGAGCCATGACGGCTGGGCGCGTCCGTTCGGCGCCGTGCATCGCCGCAGGCTCTACATGGCCGACAGCGGCGACGACATCCGCGGCGAGGACGCCATCGAGGCCGCCACGCCGCAACCCTATGTGGTGCGCTTCCACTTGCATCCAGCCGTCGACGCCAGCCTGCAGCAGGATGGCGAGGCGGTGCTGATGCGCCTGCCCTCCGGCAGCGGCTGGCGGCTGCGGGCCGATGGGGCGCGGATGGCGCTGGAAGAAAGCATCTATCTCGGAGGCGCCACGCCGCGCAAAGCCGAACAGGTCGTGCTGTTCGGCTACGAGGACGGGGCGCAGCACATCAAGTGGGCGATCACCCGGGTTGGCTGATATTGCGCGCCTACCCGTCAGGCGTGTGGCAGCATGAAGATCATTGAAATTGCCAATGTCGACTTTTCGCTGCGGCATTTCCTCCTGCCGCTCATGCGTGGCCTGCGCGCCCGCGGCCATGAGGTGGTGGGTGCCGCCGCAGAGGGCCCGCTGCTCGATGTGGCGCGCGCCGAGGGGTTTCGCGTGGTGGGC
>JBBROR010000225.1:0-5550 GCA_038229175.1 Acetobacterales bacterium
CTCCGACATCGCCGTGCGTCGCGCCCTGGCCATGGCGATCGATCGGCCAGCCCTTTGCGACAATATCTTTTTCGGCCTGATCGATCCCGCCTACGGCCCGCTCTCGGCGGAAACGCCGGGCTACTGGAAGGGTGTCGAGGCCTACTACAAGCCCGACCCGAAGGCGGCCATGGCGTTGCTGGAGCAGGCCGGCTGGAAGCCTGGCCCGGATGGCATTCGCGCGAAGGATGGCAAGCGTCTGTCAGGTTTCTACGGCGCGCCGCCGCCGCTTGAGCCTGATACCGCCATCGAGATCCAGGCGGTGGCAAAGCGCGTGGGCATCGAGCTGAAGGTCGAGACCATCACGTTCGCCCGCAACCAGCAACTCGTCTTCGACAACGCGTTCGACGCCTTGCCGGTGCGTTGGATCCAGGCCGATCCGATGTGCCTGGAGAACCTGTTCGCCAGCGTCAACATCCCCAGTCCCGGTCGCTACAAGTATAATTGGATGCAGCTCAAGGACGTAAAGCTCGATGCGCTGTTCGAAGACGGCCGCGCGGTGAGCGATCAGGCCAAGCGCGATGCCGTCTATGCCGAGGCACAGAAGATCATCATGGACAGCGCATTATGGCTGCCGATCCATAACCAGGTGCAGACGATCGCTACCCGCGCGGCGAAGAAGGGCTACCACTTTGCCCGCACCAGTTGGGTGGCGCTGTTCTATGATGTGACGACGGCCTGAGGCCGGCATGCATCATCTCACAGGATACACCGACCGCTGGGGTGTGAAGGCGGGCGGCACGATCCGTTTCATGGTGTCGAGCACCGGCAACAGCGATTTCCATCTGCGCTTTGTCCGCCATCTCTGCGCCGATCCAAATCCGGCCGGCCCTGGCTACAGCGAAGAGATGGTCGCGACCCCGCTTGATGGCACGCGCCCGGGTCTGGAACAGCATGCCTTTCTCGGAAGTTTCGCCCATGCCCGGCTGCCGATAGATCCGCGTGATGGCATCCGGCTGCAGGCGACGATCTGGCCGACCACGCCACGCAAGGGCGAGCAGGGCATCCTGGCCATCCGAATCGGGACTTGGAAGCTGTCACTCGAAATCGGCGCTGGCGGCGGCGCGGTGGCAGCACTGAGCGGCCCTGGCGGGACGGTGCGTGCCGAGATCGCGCGACCGCTGCTGGAGCGACGCTGGTACGACGTGTCAGCGGTGCTCGACGAGAACGGCACCCTTCGCGTTATCCAAACCCCGCGCGCGCCACTTGGAGACGCCGGCGAGGCAACCGCCAGCGCCGAAGCTGGCCAGGGCGGCGAGGCCGATATCTTCATCGGGGCACTTCCCCCGGACGGCCCTGCCCCGGCCCACGCGCATTTCAACGGCAAGATCGAGCGTCCTGCAATCATGCGTCTCGACGGCGATGTCGTTGCCGAGTGGGATTTCTCGATCGGCATGCAGACCCAGACCGCGACGGACACCGGCGCGCTTGCTGCTCATGCGAAGCTGGTCAATCTCCCGACCCGGGCCATGACAGGCTCGAACTGGAACGGGCGGTTCCACGACTGGAAATCGGCGCCGGACCAATACGGCGCCATCCATTTCCACGACGACGACCAGGGGCCGCTCGGATGGCAGGAGGCCTTCGCGCTTGACGTTCCGACCGACTGGCCCTCTGGCTTCTACGCGGCGCATCTGAGCAACCACCAAGGCGAGGACTACATTCCCTTTGTTGTCCGGCCCGCAAAGCCCACGTCGGACGTGGTGCTTCTGGTGCCGACCTTCACCTATCAGGTCTATGGCAGCTATATCCGTTCAGGCCGCGGCAACGAGATCGCCGCCCGCGCGCAGGCATGGGGCGCACTTCGCGAAACCCCAGACCTCAACCCGCAGTTTGGGCTTTCCACCTACAACCACCACAGAGATGGCTCCGGCGTCTCATTGGTCACGCAGCACCGCCCGATGCTCGACACCAGACCACGACAGTTCTCACTCATGGATCCCGTCGAGGGCGGGTCTGGCACCGCGCGTTGGGTTGCGGACAATTATGTCGACAATTGGCTGCGCCACATCGGTGTTGATCATGATCTGATCACCGACCACGACCTGCATGCGGAGGGCGTGGATGCGCTGTCGCCCTATCGCGTGGTGATCGCCGGCCAGCACCCCGAATATCATTCCGAGCGGATGATGCAGGCCTTCGAGGATCACCAGGCGCAAGGCGGCCGGCTGATGTATCTCGGCGGCAACGGCTTTTACTGGCGGGCAGAGCCGTCCGAAACCCAGCCGGATGTGCTGGAGGTGCGCCGCGCAGAAGGTGGAATCCGTGTGTGGGAAACGATGCCTGGCGAAAGCTACCAAGCATTCGGCGGCGGCTATGGCGGCCTATGGCGACGGATCGGGCGCTCCGGACATCGGCTGACCGGCATCAATTTTTCTACCCAGGGTCGGCATCTCGGCTTCCCCTACCGTTTCATCTCAGGAATTACCGACCCCAGGGTGGCATTCATGACGCAAGGGCTCACGGTGCAGCACGGCGAGGCGTTCGGCACCTCCGGCTTTATGGGCGGTGGAGCGGCTGGCTTCGAGCTTGACAGCGTCAATCCCAAATATGGAACACCGCCCCACGCTTTGGTGGTCGCCAAGGGCATCGTCATCCATCCCGACTACGGCCCGGTAAATGAGGACATGCTGATCCACCGGCATCCCCTACCGCAAGAGGACTGGTCATGCGCCGACATGACCTTTTTTGAAACCGCTGCCGGCGGGGCCGTGTTCTCAGTCGGCTCGATGACCTACGTGGGCAGCCTGCTGGCCGATGGTGGCGACAGTATTTTGAGTCGACTGACCGCCAACGTGGTCCGCAGATTTGCCGATCCGGAGCCGTTCGCGTTGCCTGACAGCCTTACCAAAGTTTAGAGTAGCCATAGGCTTTCGGTCCTCGGCGCCCCTTTGTCAGCAGACGATAGCCCGTCTGTGTGTTGAACAGACTGCATGCGGCCACGCTGGGTACGAGGTCTTCGACAAACTCCCATCGGCTCGTAGGCCAAGGTCATGTCCACCTACACAGCGAAGTCCCAGGCTGCGTATTTCGTGCTGTCGATCTTGGCAGTGAACGCCTGAATCTTTCGGACGATAAGCGCGCTCGCTTCCGGATTACCCGATCGATGGGCCATAACGAGGGCAGCCTTGTGGATCGGCACGTAGTCATCAGCTGCAAGGTTGGATGGCGGCGGCATCGTCAACGGATCGAACGGACGCTTGGGGTCACACGACATCTCGACCGCCATCGCCACCGTGATGGGCACAGGGGGGCCATTGGGCGTGAGTGAAAGCCGGGTGCTGTCGCCATTGACCTGCACGGCATAATAAGGGGTTCCAACCTTTAGATCGGGCGAAGTTTTAATCGGGTCCCCGTTGCCATTGACCTCCTCGACATAGAAGACATCGCCGTTGAACAGCTTGACTGTCGGCTTGACAGTGAGTGTCCCGCTTTTTGCGTCGAGTTGGCCGGCATAACTGGAGCCGTCCTCGGCGAACCGGATGCGCAGCTCGGTACGGGGCAAATATCGATTGCTTACCCCGTCATAGACAATTCCGCGCTGCTTTGTATTGCTGCGGTAGGCGAGCGTCTTGAAGATTTGGCTTTCCACCATCCCGATCGACTCACGGGCGGTGAAATCACCCCAGGCACGCGCCTCGGCCAGTTCGGTAACGTTCCAGTTGTGATAGGCCCCCTGGGTGTTGATCGCCGTCATCCAAGGGCTAGGCACCCCCTGTTCGTCGACGAACGGTGACTCACCGCTCGCTTTCGCGTCAGCCGGGAGATAGGCCAGGATATCGTGGAGGTAGATGCCCTGCTGTTGGTTCAACCTGCGAAAGAAGCGTGTTGCGATGTGGCCGTCGGGGATGATCGCGGTGGCACTGCCCAGAACGTTGAGCGACCAGCCGGCGGAGCGGACCTGCCCGTTGATCCCGGCAATGGCGTCATACATGATATAGGGCGCCTTTGTGGCACGGCCAAAGCCGCCCCTCGCAACAGGGCTATACGGGCGGTTCGAGTATTCGTTGTCGATGCCCTGGTGCACCAGGTTGGTGGCCAGATCGAGCGTGGCTTCGAGGTGGTAGCGCTCGCCTTCCAGCAGATACATGAAATAGCTGTAGTTCACGGCGTGCGACGAATCCCCTGTGGTCGTGCTCCACACACCATCTCCACCGGCGGGCCCTACATAGCCGTCCTTGCCCTGGGGGGTAGTACGCCCGTCGGCGTAGGCGTGGACCGGCTGCGGCATACCGTCGGCCGTGAAGTCGTATGACGGCGCGGTGCCGCGGCTGATGCCCATGATCATGCTGATGGGCGTGTTGGCAATATCCGCCACAGCGTCGCCAGGGCGTTTGCGGGTGCGGTTCGAGCGGTAGTGCAGGAACACGTGCAGTCCGACGTGAGCGTTGACGCGGGCGCAGGCGACGTCTTCGGCGGTCTGGCGCAGAAACGCCACACAATCGGGGTTGGGCAGGATGCCACGTCCTTCGTAGCCGCCGGTGCCGTCGATGTTGTTGCGGTGGCTTTGACTGCCGCAGGGCACGTAGGTGGCGGCACCGCCGTTGATTGCAGCGTAGGGAGCAGGTTTGGCGGCGAGATTGAGCGGCGGCACAAGACCGGTTGCAATCCAGTAGGCCTTGTTCGGCAAATACGTGAGCGTGGGGCAGGCACCGCCCACCCAATGCCTCCGCCCACGATTGTTGCCGCCGCCGTTCTGGCAGGTGATCCATCGGGATTTGTAAGGATGCACCACCGCCTTGTATCCCCCAATAACACTGGCAGCACCCGAGAGCAGCGAATCGACCAGCAGCGCATCGTAGGTCCGCAAGGTCTTGTTGGGGACCGACCACCAATCCTGCGCCGGCTCGGCCGCGATCTCGACAGCATAGATGCTGCCATCCGGGTTTTTCCAGATGTCGGCGTGCCAGTTCACTTTAAGATGTGGATCGGGCACCTGGCTCCCCACATCGCCGGCCATGCCCCAACCGATCCAGCCATCGCAAACGCTGCCGGCATGGTGCATCTCCACACGCGTGGGGACTGACATATGGGCTGCGAAATCGGCCGCGGCCACCCCAGACCCCACGGTGGTAAACGCCTTGCCGTCATCGGTTTGCTTGTGATTGGGAAAGCCGACGGCGAAGCGGTAGCGACTGGTGATGTCTGAAATGGTTGACGTGGCGGTATTGTTGAATGTGCCACCTTCGACGCGGACAAGGTCGTAAATCCGCGCCTCAGATGCAGCGAAGGCGGTGTCGCGCAGCTGCATGACCGCGAATTTCAATGAGCCGTCGGACCAGGTGGCGCGCTGGTCGAACTGGGCAGCGATCGGGGCGCCTTTCCGTCGAACCTCAACACTGCTGCCGGCCGGCACGTCTGCTTTCTTGAACACCACGCCCTGGCGGGCGAACCCGGCGCTGGTGCCCTTGGATTGCCAGTTGGTTAGCCCAAAGCTGTGCACAATGGGCGGCGTGTCGGCGGCCTGGGCAACGCCACCCGATATCACGCCATAGGCCGCAACCGACCCCA
>JBBROR010000226.1:0-5521 GCA_038229175.1 Acetobacterales bacterium
GCCACCAAATCCTACACCGCCCAGTTGCTGGCGCTGTATCTGGTGCTGGAACACTGGCGCGGCTGCGATGCCAGTGCGGCCCACGCCATCGCCGATCTTGGCGAGGCGGTGCTGTGCCATGCCCGCCCCGCCATTGCAGCCTGTGCGCCCCGCTATCGCTTCGCCCAACGCATGGTGGTGGTGGGCCGCGGCTACGCCTATCCCACGGCACGGGAGGCCGCGCTGAAGCTGATGGAAACCAGTTATGTCTCTGCGCAGGCCTTTTCAGGCGCCGACCTGCTGCACGGCCCGCTGGCGCTGCTCGACCCCTTGGTGCCTGTGCTGGCGATCGTCCCGCGGGGCGTGGCAGGTGCCGCCATGGCGCAGGTGATCCCTCGCGTGCGCGAGGCCCGTGCCGATCTGTTCGTGGTGGGCACGCACGAAGCGGTCGCACAGGCCGACGCCGGGTTCGCGCTGCCGGACGGCGTGCCCGAAATGCTGTCGCCCCTGCTGGAAATCCTGCCGTTCCAGATCCTGGCGCTTCATCTGGCTGTTGCGCGTGGCGAGGACCCTGACACCCCACGTGGCCTGCGAAAGATCACCAAGACCATCTGAACGGGGTTCGGGTTGCAACACGTCCTGGCTTGATGCGCCCAACACCCCATCTTGCAGCTGTCCGGTGCCGAGATGACGCAGGTCGCTGCTCCAGCATTTTTGTTTTCTCAAGCACGCCATCCGATCGATTGATTCCAATCGATCGGATGGCGTGCTCCAGCGGGTTGGCGCGATGCCTGCCCCTGCGCTATCCTCGGCGCAACATAACGCTTCGGGCACCGCCATGCGCAGCGCGATCACGCTTTTGGTGATAGTCTTGGGGGTTGCAACATGTGGCATGGCGCAGGCCAGCCAAACCATGGTCGCGGTCGCCGCCAACTTCACCGAGCCGGCCAAGGAGATCGCCGCCGCCTTCAAGACGAAAACGGGCGACGAGGCGGTGCTGAGCTTCGGTTCGTCCGGCCAGTTCTATGCGCAGATCACGCAGGATGCGCCCTACCAGATCCTGCTCTCCGCGGACCAGGAACGCCCGCTGCAACTGGTGAAGGCCGGGCTCGCCGATGCAGCGACCCGAGCCCCCTACGCCGTTGGAAAGCTGGTGCTTTGGAGCCGGTCGGCAGGGACGGTTCAAGACGGCGACACCCTCAGGACCGCTCGCTTCGCCAGGCTGTCGATCGCCAACCCGGCAGCGGCACCCTATGGAATCGCCGCAATCGAGACGATGAAGGCCCTGGGCGTCTATGATGCGGTGCAGCCCAAGATCGTCCAGGGCAATTCCATCGCCCAGGCCTTCCAGTTCGTCGAGACCGGCAATGCAGAGTTGGGCTTCGTGGCGCTGTCTCAATTGGCCGGCAACGTATCAGGGTCGCGCTGGCTGGTGCCGTCAAACCTGTATGCGCCCATCCTGCAGGACGCGGTGTTATTGAAGAAAGGCGCCGGCAACGCCGCCGCCATCGGCTTCCTGGCGTTCCTGAAAGGCCCAGAGGCCCGCGCGATCATTCAGAAATTCGGCTACGACCTGCCATAGCGCGCATCCTTCGACCTACACCAGTTCGACGGCATCACCGGGCCGGATAACCCCGGACATCTCGATCGAGCAATTCAACCCGGATCGATTGAACAGAGGCAAGAAAACCGCCCGGTCCAAGACCTTCTCAAGATATTTGCACGGGAAGTTCAAACGCCCGCCCCGCAGCACCACCTCGCCCACACGAAACCGGCGGCCGACGAGATGATTGAGCGGCACGCCAAGGACCGTCAGGTTGCGCCGATGCTCGCCTGGGAGCAGCGAAATCGGCCCACCCTGCAGCGGCGGATCGTTGCGCCACAGCGCATCCAGAACCTCCTGCTCGATCAGCGTGATCTCGCGCACATCCGGCTTGGGCGAATACGTGCCGGTGCCGCTGAAGTAGCGATCGCCGTCGATGCCGCGCCCCGCCACACAGCGGGCTTCCGCCAGCGCCCGCATCGCGGACGACGCGCTGGCCGCGACATGGATGTGCAGCAACTGGCCACGAAATCCCAAGGCGCCGCCTGCGACCGACGTCGCGGCATGTCCGGCCGGATGATCGAAGGCGGCGAGCATGTCCGGCGGTGCAATCTCGTTCACGCGGCGTATCTCCCTCTCACGCAACTCTCTGGGCCTTGTCTCGAAATAGTCTGGCGGTGCGCGGCTTAGAGCGTGATGATCTTGGCGCTACCCAAAATCATCACGCTCTAAGCCACAAGATTGGCCAACAATCGGAATGCGCCCGGCACAAGCGCACGGAACTGGTGATGCAGGGCCAGCGCCACATGCACATGTCGCCCGTGCCCCACCGGCGCGGCCAGCAACGCGCCACGCAGCATCGTCTCGCCGGGATCGGCGAGTTCCAGCAGCGGCACATAGGCATCGTCCCACGTGCTTGCAAAATACAGCCCGCGCTCGCGCACCCAGCCATCCCAATCCGATGCAACGATCCGGTTCGGTGTGGTCAGCAGCGGATGATCGGGCCGCAGAATCGTGATGGCAGCCTGCGGATCGGTGACGCGAAACCGCAGCGAGGGGCGGCCAGGCCTCAAAGGCAGCGGCGGCGTGCGGCCGTCGTCCCAGCCATCCTCGGGTCGGTGATACATGGTCACCAGCGAACCACCGGCGTGCGTCCACGCCATCAGCCGATCACGATGCGCGCGCAGGGCGGGGCGCTGGCCAAAGCCAAAGATGCCAATGAGCATCGTGGTGAAACGCGAGAGATCGCCGTGCGCCAGCGTGTCATCGTCGACCGCCTCGGCATCGATATCGAGTTGCCGCAGCCAGAACAGGGTTTCGTCGGACACACCGGCCGCAACGCCAACACGCACTCCGGCGGGAATTTCCAGCGGCAGCCGAAGAATTCTGACGCTGGCCGGTTCAATGACAGCAGCAATGCTTCCGTGCGCGGTCTCCAGCTGACACAGACGGTCACCCGCGGATGCGAGATCCTCCTGCCCCATGGCCGCCAGGATCTCCACCAGGCCGTCACGCGCGCCACGCAAAGGCCAGGATGCCGGCGCCGATGTGCCGGACAGTTCGAGCAGGATGGGCGTTGCGCTGTCCTGCCGCCGCACAACACGCTGGGGCGTGACCGACACCTCGATGCACGGCGCGACGCAAACGCGCTCCGGCGGATCGATGATGCACGACGCCTCGTTCCCCTCATGCTGCCAGCACATCGTCAGTGCGATGATGTCGCTCCCCCCCAGCGGGTCGTAACTGTCGCGCAGCGTGCCAAACGGCGGTGCATCGGGGGGAATGCGCAAGGTGGCCCGCCCATTTCCACGATCGATCGATCGCCAAGCCTGCGGCACATGCAGGACCGCCCTGGCAGGGCCGGCAACACCGACCGAAAGCGCGCTTTCGCCTCCTGCCCGTAACGGGTTGCGAACCGTCAGCACGCCATCGATACCAAGCGCCACCGCTGCGGCACGGCCGAGTTGGCGGCGCTTCAAGGCAAGGCGCTGGCCGATATCGCCGCAGTCATCGGGCACGCCCACGCGCGCCAAAGCCGCCAGCGCCCGGTGCAGGCAGGATGCAACGCGGGCGCGCTCCGGAAAGGCTGCCAGCGCTTCGGCGATCGCAGCGCCGGCGTCGTGCAACGCGGCAGCCGATGCGCCAGCCGGCAGCCGCCCGGCGAGATCGCCGAGCGAATGGGCCAAGCCGTCCATCGGCCGCGTATCATCTGCCACACCGGATGCCAGATGCAGCCGAAACGGACGCGCGCCGTTTGGCAGATCGCGGCCCATGCCCTGGCTGGCATGAAAGCGCCGGCTGCGTTCGCCCCACTGCGCCCAACTGGCACCAAGGGGCGCGCAGACCTCACCGAGATCGACCCGGATGGTCTCGGGTGGTGGTGGCAGCTCGTCATCATATGAACCGCCAGCACCGGAGAAAGCGGGCAGATAGACCTTCAAGACCTGCCATACGGCGTGTGGCGAGGGAAAATTCGGATCAGCCGCCAGCGTTGCCGCCAACATCGTGCACGCGGTCATTGCGCGATGATGGCCGTGCTGGCCGGGCACATCCAGAAACGTGGGCGACAGCGCATCCGGCCGCTCGGTGCGGATCAGAGTGACCAGTCTCTCCACCAGCCGATCCTTGCCCCATCGCCGCAACGTATCCACGCCGGACCGGGAAAAGCCGAAATCATGGATCGGATCGTCCACACCATAGGCCGGCCCGGCGCCGATCCAGCGCACTGCCAGGTCAATCTCGGCGGCAGCCTTCTCCATCTCGCAACTGCGGATCGCCGCCAGCGCCCGCCCTCGCTCTGGCCCCAGCACGCTCTGCCCCCCTTCGCCGCGGGTGGAGCAGGCATAGATCGTGTGCACGCCGCGGCCATAGGCCAGCCAGGCGAGAAAGCCGTTCCACTCGTCGTCCGGATGGGCACCGATCATGAGATAGCGGGCCACCGATCGCAAAGGCTGCAAGGCCTGCCACAGGGCGCGCGTCTCGGTTTGCATCACAGCCGCATCCGACATCGTTGACTTCCCCCGTCCCATCCCGGACGCTGTTAGCACAATCGAGACAGGAGACTTCCATGCGCCGTCCGTACCGCCACCTGCTGGGCGCGCTGCTCGGCGCCGCCATGGTGGCAGCCTTGCCGATCCGCGCCCAGGCCGTCGAGATCGAATACTGGCAATACACCTTCAAGCAGCGCGTCGACACGATGGACGAGCTGATCAGGCAGTTCCAGGCCGCCAATCCGGATATCACGGTCAAGCACGTCAACGTGCCCTACGATAACTACCGGACCCGCATCGCCGCCGCCATTCCGGCCGGCGAAGGCCCGGACGTGACACAGCTGTTCTACGGCTGGCTCGGCGACTACATCCATGCGGGCCTGCTGCAGCCACTGCCTGCGCCGACCTTCGAGACAGCGGCGATCGATCGCGATTTCTTTCCTTTCGTGCAGGGCATGAAGGTGGACGGCAAATACTACGCCCTGCCCACCGCCGTGCGCTCGCTGGCGCTGTTCTGGAACCGCAAGGTGCTCAAGGACGCGGGACTGGACCCGGACAAGCCACCTGCCACACTCGAAGAACTCGTCGGTATCGCCCGCAAGACGACAAAGCGGGACGCCTCCGGAAACCTGCTCTCGGCCGGCATCGCGCTCGACACCGGCGGGCAGGACATCCCCTGGATCCGCGAAGGCCTGATCCGCGAATTCGGTGGCACCCCCTACAGCGCCGACGGCAAAAAAGTCGCCTACGCCAGCCCCGCCGGTGCTGCGGCGGTGCAGTGGTATGTCGATCTCATCACCAAGGAAAAGGTCAGTGAACTGGGGTTCCTTACTGATGCAGTCACGGCCTTTCGCTCCGGCAAGGCGGCGCTGACAATCGATGGCTCCTTCCGTCTCGGCGCCTTCGACGGCCAGCGTGGGCTGGATTACGGTGTCGCCGAACTGCCATCCCATAACGGCATAAGATCAAATTACGCGTCCTATTGGGTGAACGGCATCACGTCCAAGGC
>JBBROR010000227.1:0-5517 GCA_038229175.1 Acetobacterales bacterium
ATGCGGACTGGGTGTCCGGCGCGGCATTGATGATCCCGGCCGCGTTGTTCCGCAGCCTTGGCGGCTTCGACGAGCTTTACGCGCCCGCCTACTACGAAGACACCGACATCGCTTTCCGCGTTCGTGCCCGCGGCCTGCGCGTGGTGGTGCAGCCAGCGTCCGAGATCGTGCATCTTGAAGGTTTCAGCAACGGGACCGATGTGCTCGGCACCGGCATGAAGCGCCACCAACTGACCAATCTGCGCAAGTTCCAGCAGCGCTGGGCGGACACGCTGGCCAGCCATCGTTTCAATGGCGAACACCCCGAGCTTGAGGCCGAACGCACCGTCGAACGCCGCGCCTTGTTCATCGACGAGTCGGTGCCAACCCCTGACAAGGATGCAGGCTCAAACGCCGTCGTTGAACACATGATTGCGCTGATGGCGCTGGGCTACAAGGTGACGTTCCTGCCGGCTGACAATATGGCACAGATCAATCCCTACACCGCCAATCTTCAGAGGCTTGGTATCGAATGCCTCTACGCACCGTTCTACTGGTCGGTTGAAGAGGTGTTCCGAAAACTCCGGGTAAAGCCGGATCTAGTCTATCTATACCGCTACGTAAATGCATCAAAATATGCAACGATGGTCCGGCGATATTTCCCAGATTGCCATATTTTGTTCAGCGTATGCGATCTGCACTTCCTGCGCATGGAGCGTGAAGCCGCCTTGCTCGGGGACGCCGGGCTACAGGCGAAGGCGGCCCAGCAGCGCCGGGCCGAACTTGGCACGATGGCCGACGTGGATCATGTGATCGTGCATTCCAGCTTCGAGAAATCCCTGCTTGCCGAGGCCGATCCTTCACTTTCGATCACCGTGGTGCCGTGGACCATCCATCCGCGCCCAACCAAAATGCCGTTTGCCAAACGCAGCGGCTTTGCCTTTGTCGGTGGCTACAACCATCCGCCGAACGTGGACGCCGCGGTTCACCTTGCCGTAGACATCATGCCGCTGGTGCGCAAACGCACGAAGGCCATCGCCCATCTGGTTGGCAGCGCCATGCCGGCGAAAGTGTCAGAGTTGCAGGCGAAGGATATTGAGATTGTCGGCTACGTGCCTGAACTCGCCAGCATCCTGCACCGCATGTGCTGCACGGTGGTGCCGTTGCGATACGGCGCCGGCGTCAAGGGCAAGGTGCTTGAAAGTTTTGCCCACGGCATACCCTGCGTGATCAGCGAAGTGGCCGCCGAGGGGCTTGATCTACCGGAAGACCTCACCTGGCTGATCGCCCGCACGCCTGGCGAATTCGCGGACAAGATCGCCACGCTGCACACCGATGAAGCCCTTAACGCCCAACTCGCCAAGGCCGGCCTGGACTTTATCGCCACCCGCTTCTCCGCCGCGCGCGTGGTGGGTCTGATGCGGGACATGCTGCAGGCGTAACGCTTTATATAAAACCCGTTGCCGCCCGAGCGGCTGGGAACAGGTCGCCAAGCAATGATTCCGGCCAGATCACATGCAGCAGCAGGTGGAACACCACCCAGCAGAAACCGCCGACACCCAGCCCGCTCACCGCACCTGTTCGAAAGCTTTTGCCGTAGGCCAGCATCATGTTGGCGCACACAAATATCACCATCGCCGGCAGGAATCCCACCACCGCCACGCCACCGATGAGGCCCACGATCCAAAGGAAGAAGCCGCCGGAGCGAATGCGGATACGGCGAAGCGGCATCTCCGCTGATTCCATCGACATATGACCGGCAACCGCCTCCTCCCGCTCCGAGGCGCGATCAGGGGCACCGAACAGCTCGTTGATGAAGTTGAGGGAGCACATCACCAACGCCAGGATACAGGCTGTCACCGGAACCAGCTGCGCCGGGCGCGGCCATTGCAGCGCCATGAACAGTGCACCGCAGATCACGAGCAAGAGTGCCGGCGTGAAGAACGATGCTGCCGTGACCTGGCGCTTCTGTCGCCGCGTCTGGCGCCGCGTCTGGCGCATCTCCGACACGACAGTCACCACGATGCGCTTCATCGGCGCGAACAACGCCCAAACAACGCCCATCAGAATAATTATGACGACCGGCCGCAACATCCACTGCCAGCCATAAAGCTGCGTCGAGATGAACAGATAGCGCTCGAACGTCTCGCCGACCACAAAGCCCAGCACCAGCGGCGGACGCGGCCAGTTCAATCTCTTCATGATCCAACCAACAACGCCAAAGAACACGAGGGTATAAAGATCGCCCCAGTCGTGGGTGCCCTGATACGCCGCCACAAGCACCAGGCACATGACGATCGGCAGCAAGATCTCGGGCGGAATACGTGCCACCTTTGCAAGCCACCGGCTGCCAAGCAGACAGATCACAGCGCCGATCACATGCGCCAACGTCAGGCTCCAGACGATCGAGTAGGTCACGTCAAGATGCTTCGTCAGCATCTCCGGCCCCGGCGTAAGCCCGTGGATGAGCATCGCGCCCAGCAACAGCGCCATCGATGCACCGGCGGGCACGCCAAAGGCCAGCGTCGGCACAAGGTGCCCACCTTCCTTGGCGTTGTTGGAGGCCTCAGGCGCAATCACGCCACGCACATCGCCGCTGCCGAAAGTTTCAGAATTCTTCTCGCTGCGTTGCGCATAGCCATAGGCGATCCAGTCGATCACCGCCGAGCCAATCCCGGGAATGGCGCCCAACCCGGTGCCCAACAGCGAGCATCGCACGACCAGCCACCAGTTGCGGCCAACATCGCGCACGCCTTCCCATTGACTGGACAAGGTGATCTCGGACGCATCGCCACGCGCGATCGTCTCGCGCTTCACAGCAAGCTCGGCCAGCTCCGGCAGGGCGAAGATGCCGAGTGTGAAGGGGATCAGCGGCAATCCCTCGTACAGGTATTCGGTGCTGAACGTCCATCGCAGCGCACCGCCCGGCGCCTTGTCGCCCACCATCGCCAACATCGTGCCGAAGGCAGCCGCGGTAAGCCCCTTCAAAGGCGCCTTGCCACTCAACGTGGCAACCATCGACATACCAAAGATCGTGAAACCCAACAGTTCCGGTGACCCCACCGCCAAAAGTACCGGCCGCAGCACAGGAATGCTGAGGAACAGCACCAACGCGCCGACAAGCCCCCCCACCAGGGAAGCCGCAAATCCTGCGCCGAACGCCCGGCCCGCCTCTCCCTTGCGCGCCATCGCGTGGCCATCGATGACGGTGGCCGCTGCGCCCACATGGCCGGGCACCCCGAACAGGATCGCCGTGATGAAGTCAGACGAGGTAATAACGGCCGCCATGCCCAGCAGCAGGGCGAACGACGACGGCGCATCCATCGCATAGGTAAAGGGGATCAGCAGCGCCATGCCAACGATGCCGTTAAGCCCAGGTAGAACGCCGATGGCCAGGCCGATCAACACGCCCACGAACAGGATCAGCAACCGCATCGGCTCGAGCATGAGGGCTAATGCGTGGCCGGCCATCATCAGCATGTCAGCGTTCATGGATCTTCCTCGTCGACCATCCCAGGCCAGACCACGCCCCGGTGGAAGGCCGATGAATGTTCGCGTGGCGCACTTCGTGGCGCATTCGCGAACATTTTAACAGTCCGCAATCCCGCTATAGGCGTCAAGTGACCCTTGCTCCACATCATCCGCATCGCTACCTAGTGGTTAAGATACGAGGGAAGAGTCCTCAGATCTTAACCACCAGCCTTTGATCTCGTGAGCCAAATTCCCTAACGCTCCGGTAGAAAGCGTCAGGTTTGGACCACTAGTTGGGAGCGATGCGGGTAATCGGCTATCAATCAAGACGTTCGCGGTCGTCCAAGCGGCAAAAGTGAATGCGGGAGATGATGATGCGGCTCATGAAGTTGTCCGCGGTCGGATTTGGCTTTTTGTTTGCCGGCCTGCTGGCGCACACGGTGCCCGCCCACGCCGATGCGGTTGAAGACTTTTACAAGGGCCGCACCATCAATCTGTATATCGGCTATAGCGTGGGCGGCGCTTACGACGTCTATGCCCGCCAGATCGCGCGGTATCTGGGCAGCCATATTCCCGGCAAGCCCACCGTGGTGCCACAAAACATGGAAGGCGCCGGCAGCCTTCGTGCCGCCAACTACATCTATACGCGCGCACCGAAAGACGGCACGGCCATCGCCACCTTCGCCCGCGGCGCCGCGTTCTTTCCCTTGATGGGCCTGAAAGGTGCGACGTTCGACGCGCCGAAGCTGAACTGGCTCGGCAGCGCCAACAACGAGACCAGCCTGTGCGTGTCCTGGGCCACCACCGGCATCAAGTCGATCGACGACCTGAAAACCCGCGAAATGACCGCGGGGGGCACCGGCCCGTCCGACGACACGGTGCAGTTCGTCAAGATCATCAACGGCACCGTCGGCACCAAGATGCGCACGGTCACCGGCTATCCCGGCGGCGGCGACGTGCTGCTGGCGATGGAGCGCGGCGAGGTGCAGGGCCGCTGCGGCTGGTCCTATTCCAGCCTGTTGTCGACGCGGGCCAGTTGGATCGCCGACAAGAAGATCAACATCCTGCTCCAGCTCGGCCTGCGCAAGCACCCGGATCTGCCGGATGTGCCGCTGGTGATGGATCTGCCAATGTCTGACGAGAACAAGTCCATTCTCAAGCTGGTCTTCGCCCGCCAGGTGATGGGCCGCCCGTATGCGGCACCACCGGGCATTCCCGCAGACCGGCTCGCCGCGTTGCGCAAGGCGTTCGACGACACCATGAAGGACCCCGCCTTCCTGGCCGATGCCGAAAAGGCGCAGCTTGAGCTGAACCCGGAGTCAGGCGAAGAGGTTCAGAAGCTCGTTGATGAAATCTACCTCACCCCGCCGGCGGTCGCGCGCAAAGCCGGCGCGATGCTTCAGTAATCACGACGATCAGGAGACATCGATATGCTCAGGATGTATGGCTTCTGGCGATCCGCCGCGGCTTTTCGCGTGCGGATCGCCATGGGCCTCAAGGGGATCGCATTCAGTGAAACGATGATCGATTTGGATGCTGGCGAACAGCTCGCGCCCGATTACGTCAGCGTCAATCCGCAGGCGGTCGTGCCGTCGCTCATCCTCGATGACGGAACCACGCTAACGCAGTCAATCGCGATCCTGGAATATCTCGACGAAACGCACCCCACGCCACCACTGCTGCCGGCGGATGCGCTCGGACGTGCCCGTGTGCGTTCCCTGGCGTTGATCTGGGCGGCCGATCACCACCCGCTGATACCGCCGCGCATCCGCATTTATCTGCGCGACACACTCGGCGTGGACGAAGCCGGTCGTACCGCCTGGGTCAAGCATTGGTTCAGCGAGGGGCTGCGCATCGGCGAAGCGCGGCTCGCCGGCGATCCCCAGACGGGGCGCTTCTGCCATGGCGACGCGCCCACGATCGCCGATCTCTGCCTCATCAGCCAGGCGATGGGCGCCCGCGGATTCAAAGTGGATTTCGAGCCTTACCCGACCATCAACCGCATCGTTGATGCATGCCTGGAGATCGATGCGTTCAAGCGCGCGCTGCCGTTGAAGCAGCCGGGCG
>JBBROR010000228.1:0-5504 GCA_038229175.1 Acetobacterales bacterium
AGGATGCAGGCCGTGAGGTCCGACACCTCGCATTTGCGGGCCTTTGCGAGATTGCGCAGGTTTTCGGCCACGGAGGCATCCAGATCCACGATGCCGCGCGGCAGCCCGCCGCCCACGGCGATCTTGTTCATGTAGCAATCCGGCGCATGCAGGAAGTTGCCCTTTTCCGCCAATGCAAGCGTCGCCATGGCGTTCGGCCCACCCTTGGCGGTGAGTGTGGTTCCCTCAAGCGGATCCACGGCGATGTCCATCGCAGGCCCGCCCTGGCCCACCTTCTCGCCGATATACAGCATCGGCGCCTCGTCCATCTCGCCTTCGCCGATCACCACGGTGCCGTCGATGGCCACGCTGTCGAAGGCGCGGCGCATCGCCTCCACCGCAGCGCCGTCGGCGTCGTTCTTGTGGCCGAGCCCCATCCAGCGCGACGCCGCCAGGGCCGCCGCCTCGGTGACACGTACAAGCTCAAGAGCCAGGTTGCGGTCGGTCTTGTGTTCGACTTCATAGGCCATGATTGAATTCCTCAGGCGGGTTCGATGCGGATCATCGCGGGCTGTTCCAACACGCTGTCCAAAGCCGAAATTCTTGCGAGCGCCGCCAACATGGCGCTTTCACGGGTCTCATGCGTCACAATCACCACCGGCACCGCCTCGCCCGGCGAACGTCCTCGCTGCAGCATGCTGCCCATGGAAACCCCGGCGTCGCGCAACGCCGCCGTCACGTCGGCGATCACGCCGGGTCGGTCGACCACCATCAGGCGCAAATAATAGGCGCCCACATGCGCGTCCATCCCCACCGACGGCATGGACGACAACGCGCCCGAGCCGGCACCCCAGACCGGCGTGGCCCGCCCACGCGCGATATCGATGAGATCGGCCACCACGGCAGACGCAGTTGGCCCGGCGCCGGCGCCACGACCCTCCAGCATCACCCGCCCCACGAAATCGCCCTCGGCCACAACCGCGTTGAACACGCCATCGACGCGGGCGATGGGGGCGAACTCCGGCACGAGGCAGGGATGCACGCGCGCCGCGATCCCAGCCTCGGTCTGCCGCGCGATGCCCAGCAGCTTGATCCGGTATCCAAGCTCCGTGGCAAACCCAATATCGACGGCCGAAATGGCGCGAATGCCCTCCACATGCACGGCATCGAACGCCACCGGGCGGCCAAACGCGAGCGCTGCCAGAATGGCCAGCTTGTGCGCTGCGTCCACACCGTCGATGTCGAACGCCGGATCGGCCTCGGCATATCCCAGCTTCTGGGCGTCCGCCAACACGTCTGCAAACTCACGGCCGCGTTCGCGCATCACGGTCAGGATGTAGTTGCAGGTGCCGTTCAGGATTCCGGCCACCTTCGAAATCCGGTTGCCCGCCAGCCCCTCGCGCAGCGCCTTGATGACGGGGATGCCGCCGGCCACCGCCGCCTCGAACGCCAAGGTGCCGCCGGTGCGCTCGGACAACGCGGCCAGCTCGGCGCCATGCACGGCCACCAACGCCTTATTGGCTGTCACCACCGGCTTGCCGGCCGACAGCGCCGCTTCCACCAACGTGCGCGCCGGGCCGTCCGAACCGCCCATCACCTCCACCACGATATCCACCGAAGGATCGGTCGCCAGCGCCACGGGGTCATCGAACCAGCGCAACCCCTCCAACGACATGCCCCGGTCCCGCGTGCGATCCCGCGCCGACACCGCGGTCACCGCCATCGGCCGCCCGGCCCGGGCGGAAATGATCTCGGCATTGGTTCGCAGCATGTTCAGCACGCCAATACCCACGGTGCCAAGGCCTGCAAGTCCAACAGACAGGGGGCGGGTCATGCGGCCACCTCACCGGGTTCAAACAGCGTGGGCCGGGCAATGTCAGTGACCAGCAAACGTCTGATATCGCACAAAGCCTGGCAAAGCCGATGCGTGCCCTCCACCAGCGCGATCAGCAGGTGAATGCCGCCATGCTCGGCAAAGCCGATGCCAGGCGCCATCGCCACGCGGTATTGGGCCCCTTGCATCTCGGTGAACACAGGCGGCGGCAGGCGGCGGCCACTATGGAACTCTTGTGACATGATGCGTGTCCAGCTTCGGGTGGTCCGGGGTTGCTTTGGTGGTCCAAACCGGACGCTTATCGCCCAAGCGTCAGGTTTGGAACGCACAATCAGCGAATGATGCGGGCGGCGGCGCCGCGGCCCTGGGCCTCCGCGTTGACCCGAATCGAGCCTGCGGGAACGCCCAACGCCTGCAGCCGAGAGGCCACCACACGGGCGCGTTCAAGCGCCAGTGGCAAGGCGTTGGACTGCGCCGCAGCATCGGTGGCAAGCAAATCGCCGAAGCCGGTGATGGCGATCGGATTGCCGGCTCGCTGCTGGCTCATCAATTTCAAAGACACCAGGGCGTTCGGGGGCAACTCCGACGAACCGGTGGCAAAGGCAATCAACACGGCGCCGGACTGTCCCAACGCCGGATCGGGCATGGACGCTGGCGTCGCTGGAACAGGAGCAGGCGAAACCGCCACGGGCGCCGGCAAGGCCTTGGGCGCCGCCACCGGGGCCACCTCGCTGGGAGCACCCGGCAGCATCGGCGGCCGCGGCGGCATGGTAGGCACCGTCGGTAAACCCGCCTGTGGCTCGGCCGGACGGCCCTGCGCCATCACGACGTCGGCTCTGGCCCCCACATCCTGTGCGGGCTTTGAGGGGTCGGCGGCAGGGGCGGCGGCCGGGGGCGGCAACGCGCTGGACTGCACCGGCTGCGTTGGCGCGCGACGTGGCGCCGTCCCCGGCACATCAGCCAACGGTGGCTGCGGCGGCCCCAGCGGCCCGACCGGCCTCGCTGCAGCCGCTGCCTGGGGTGGCGGTGCGGATGCAGCGGGCAGGCTGGCCGAGGTTGCCTCCTCACCAGCCGCGCGCGGCGTCGGCGGCACGGGGCGGTTGGCAGGATTGGCCGGTGGCAGCGGGGCCAGGCTGGCGGAGTATTGCGCATTGGTGCGGTCAGCCACCAGGCCCCTTGCAATAACGTTCCGCGCTTGCGCATCGATCGGAGCCGGCCGCGCCGGCACACTGCCCAGATTGGGGTATGGCGCGTCCGAACGCGGCGGCGGCGGCCGCTCGTCGGCCACCTTGCCGCCCTCGATCGAATGATACCAGTCAACCGGGTTCAGGCTGGTCTGCGAACACGATGCCAACGACAGCAATGCCAACGCGAGCAATGCCAACGCCACGCTGGAACGCAGCGCAATGAAGCCAGGCGATTTCATGCCGCGGACCATGGTTGCAACCCCACCCCGGCAAACCCCCACCCCGGCCAATGGGCGCGGCGCCCAGCATCCCGGAGAGTGGCCTTGAACCGGCACCGATGCGGCTGTAACACCTGAAGCCTGTTCAAGTCGACCAGTTGACATAAAGACGGTCCCGCTCCGCGCCGAAGGCTGTATCTGATGTGCTCGCACATCCCATGCCGCAGTCCTAGCGCGTAAGCCGGGTTCGCGGAAAGGACGCCTGCCATGGCCGACAACACGACACCGGCAAACGGTGCAAGCGGGCCCAAAGACATACCGCTTGCCAATCCCGCCACCCTTGGCACATCCATGGCCGTGATCGCCGAGCGCTCCCAGCGGATCGTGACCGATTGGCTGCAACGCCAGACCGAGGAAGGCCCACAGCGGCCGGACCCGATGCATATCGGCAGCGCGTTCATGGAAATGACCAGCAAGCTGATGGCCAATCCCGCCAAGCTGGTGCAGGCGCAGATCGGCTTCTGGCAGGACTACATGTTGCTCTGGCAGAACACCGCGCGCCGCATGATGGGCGAGCCGTCGCCCCCGGTGATCCAGGCCGATCCGAAGGACAAGCGCTTCAAGGACGAGGCCTGGAAGGAAAGCGAGGTTTTTGACTTCATCAAGCAGTCTTATCTGCTGTCCGCACGTTATGTGCAGGACGTGGTGACCCACGTGGACGACCTCGATCCGCAGACCGCCCAAAAGGTCGACTTTTATTCGCGCCAGTTTGTCGACGCGATGAGCCCGTCCAACTTCCTGCTCACCAATCCCGAGGTTCTGCGCAAAACCGCCGAGACCGGCGGCGAGAACCTCATTCGTGGCCTGAACAACCTGCTGGCCGATCTCGAGCGCGGCAAAGGCAAGCTGCGCATCAAGATGACTGATACCGACGCCTTCAAGCTGGGCGAAAACATCGCAGTCTCCCCCGGCCGTGTGGTCTATCAGAACGCGCTGATACAGCTCATCCAATACACCCCGTCCACCGAAAAGGTGCTGAAACGGCCGCTGCTGATCGTGCCACCGTGGATCAACAAGTTCTACATCCTCGACCTGCGCCCTAAGAACAGTTTTGTCCGCTGGGCGGTGAGCCAGGGGCATACCGTGTTCATGATCTCCTGGGTCAACCCCGACGAGGCCCTGCACGACAAGTCCTTCGAAGACTACATGAAGGAAGGCATTCTCGCAGCACTGGGCGCGATCGAGGCCAATACCGGCGAGAAGGCCGTCAACGCCATCGGCTACTGCCTGGGCGGAACATTGCTCGGCAGCACGCTGGCCTGGATGGCGGCGCACAACGACACCCGCATCAAGTCGGCCACCTTCTTCGTCTCGATGCTGGACTTCAAGGAAACCGGCGAGCTCAACGTGTTCATCGACGAGGAGCAGCTGCAGGCGCTTGAAGAGAAGATGAACAAGAAGGGCTTCCTCGAAGGCTCCGAGATGGCCAGCACCTTCAACATGCTGCGCGCCAACGATCTCATCTGGTCGTTCGTGGTCAACAACTACCTGATGGGCAACGACCCCTTCCCATTTGACCTGCTCTACTGGAACGGCGACAGCACCCGCATGCCGGCCACCATGCACAGCTTCTACCTGCGCAACATGTATCAGGAGAACCGGCTGAGCACACCGGGCGGCATCACGCTGGACGGCACGCCGATCGACCTCGGCAGCGTCAAGACCCCCGCTTATTTTCTGTCCACGCGGGAGGATCATATCGCGCCGTGGAAAACCACCTACACCGGCACGCAACTGCTCGGCGGCAAGAACCGCTTCGTGCTCGCCGCGTCCGGCCATATCGCAGGCGTGGTCAATCCGCCGGAGGGCGGCAAATACAGTCATTGGATGAACGCCGACCTGCCGGACACAGCGGAGGAGTGGTTCAAGGGCGCCACCGAGATCGCCGGCTCCTGGTGGCCAGACTGGCAGCGCTGGGTGACGGCGCAGGGCGGCCCTTCCGGGCGTGCCCTGGTGCCGGCCCGCACGCCGGCCGACGGGATCGAGGCGGCACCAGGGTCCTATGTGCGGGTGCAGATCAACTGATCGGCGCCATTCCCCGACCAGTCGCTGCTTTTACGGCTCAACCGCAGACATCGTGCCCTTCGGGCAAAATCGAGAAAAGATGAAGCAGGGCAAGCCAAATTCTACGACCGCCTTGAAACGACGCTGACCGTCTATGGCACCGAGACCATCGCCTTGCACCCATCCGAGCGGGCCCTGCAGGTCGCGCCGGATGGCCAGCAC